>JBAXMO010000057.1:0-8170 GCA_037134255.1 Actinomycetes bacterium
TGTCGACGGAACGCTCGATTGCCCTCGTCATTGAGGCTCGCGCTCAGGGCTTGCTCGTTACGTGTGATGTGGCTCCGCAACACCTCACCCTGGATGAGACGGCCTGCGAGACCTTTGACCCTGAGTTCAAGGTTCACCCCCCGCTTCGTACGGCAGCTGATGTCGCCGCCCTGCGCGCCGCACTCCGGGCCGGGGCCATTGATGCCGTGGCCACCGACCACGCACCCCATACTCCCGAATCCAAGGACATGGCTTTTGATGAGGCACCCCCCGGGATGCTCGGTCTCGAACAGGCGGCGGGATTGACACTCGAAGCCCTAGGTGGCGCTGAGGCTGATCCCCAGGTTTTCTTTAGTGTTCTCTCGCGTGGCCCCGCCCGGGTGGCCCAGATGCGCGAACAGGACGTCCGAGTGGGCCACAGTGCCCACGGGGGAGCGGTCTCGGTTGGCGAAGACGCCAATCTCGTGATTTTCGATCCGAACGCCTCCTACGTCGTTGATCGCGACAAGTTGGCTAGCCGCGCTCGCAACACTCCCTATCACGGCCGCACTATTCACGGCCGGGCTCGCGCCACCATCGTGCGCGGTCGTCTCGTTCAGTTGGAAGGAAACCTTCAGTGAAGCGTCAGCCCGCAGTTCTCGTACTTAAAGATGGCACCACCTTTGAGGGGTACGTCGCCGGGTACCAACCCGAAAACGGCGTATCAACGGGGGAGTTCGTCTTCAACACCGCACTCTCGGGATACCAGGAAGTCATCACCGACCCCAGTTACGCCGGTCAGGTGATTGCCTTCACTTATCCCCACATTGGTAACTACGGCGTAACACCGATTGATGATGAGGCCATCCGGCCGTGGTGTGCCGGCGTGGTGGCTCGGGACTTCACCGACGTTCCTTCCAACTGGCGTAGCAAAGAGTCGATCGAGGCAATGCTCATTCGTCATCAGGTGCCGGCCATTGTTGGTATTGATACCCGCCGATTGACGCGCCACCTTCGTAACTTCGGTGCCCTCCCCGGTGCCTTCGGTACGGCTCCCGCGGCGGCTATCGAAGCGGCCGCTCACGCCGCAGTGGGAACTGATGGCACTGACTACGTCAGTCGAGTCTCGACACCGACGTCCTTTACTCGTGGTGACGGTGATCTCCACATCGTTGCTTTTGACTACGGCATCAAAGCCACAATGGTCAATCAGCTCGTTGATCGCTTTCGGGTCACCGTGGTGCCTTCATCGACCTCGGCAGAAGAAGTCCGAGCCCTCAGTCCCGATGGAGTTTTTCTCTCGAATGGACCGGGTGACCCCGCGGCCCTTCCTAATGAGATCGCCGTAGTGTCGTCACTCCTAGGCGAGGTTCCAATTTTTGGCATTTGCCTCGGCCACCAGTTGTTGTCGAGTGCCCTTGGTGGCTCGACCTACAAGTTGCCGTTCGGTCACCACGGCAGTAACCACCCGGTGAAGGACCTCACAACATCACGTGTCGAAATCACGGCTCAGAACCACAACTATGCCGTTGCGGCCGATTCGCTCCAACGGGCCGTGGTCACTCACGTCAACCTCAACGATGGAGTTATCGAAGGTGTTGCTTCCGCCGCCGAGCGCTGCTTCTCGGTGCAGTACCACCCTGAAGCCGGCCCCGGTCCACACGACGCGCGGTATCTCTTTGATCGCTTTGAAACGCTGTTACGCCACGGAACGCTGGAGGTGGCCTAGTGCCGCGTCGTACTGATATCTCATCGATTCTCGTCATCGGATCGGGACCAATTGTTATTGGCCAGGCCTGTGAGTTCGACTACTCGGGCACCCAGGCCTGCCAGGTCCTGCGCGAGGAGGGCTACAAGGTCATCTTGGTCAACTCCAACCCGGCCACCATCATGACTGACCCCACCACCGCCGACGTGACCTACATCGAACCGCTGGACCCCGACGTGGTGACCGACATCATCCGCAAAGAACGCCCTGACGCACTGCTACCAACCCTCGGTGGTCAGACGGCGCTGAACTTGACGATGGAACTGGTTCGTCGTGGTGTGCTCGAGGAGTTCGGGGTCGAGGTCATTGGCGCCAAGCCCGAGGCGATTGCTACCGCCGAAGACCGCGAGCAGTTCAAAGCGGCCATGGCCGACATTGGCCTCGAGGTTCCCGAGTCAGGCTTTGCTCACTCGGTGGCCGAAGCAGTGGTCATCGCCCAAGAGATTGGCTATCCAATCATCATTCGCCCGAGCTACATCCTGGGTGGTGCCGGTACGGGTATCGCGGCCGATGCCGAACAGTTGGTGATTTTGGCCGGTGAGGGAATCGCGGCATCGCCCGTTCGGGAAATTCTCGTTGAGCGTTCAATCGCCGGTTGGAAAGAGTACGAACTCGAAGTAATGAGAGATCGCAATGACAACTGCGTCATTGTCTGCAGCATTGAGAATTTCGACCCCATGGGTGTGCACACGGGTGACTCCATCACGGTGGCCCCAGCGCAAACCCTGAGTGACGTGGAGTACCAGGAGATGCGAGATGACGCCTTCGCGGTGTTGCGCCGAGTCGGTGTGGAGACGGGTGGGTCAAACGTTCAGTTCGCCGTCAATCCCGAAAATGGTGAACGCCTCGTCATCGAAATGAACCCTCGCGTTTCACGCTCATCGGCGCTGGCCTCCAAGGCCACGGGTTTCCCAATCGCCAAGATCGCTGCCCGTCTCGCTGTTGGCTACACCCTCGACGAGATTCCCAACGACATCACCCAAGCGACTCCGGCCAGCTTTGAGCCGGTCATTGACTACGTCGTGACCAAGATTCCCCGCTGGGCCTTCGAAAAGCTTCCCGGGGCTGAGGCCATCTTGGGTACCCGGATGCAGTCCGTTGGTGAAGTTATGGCTATCGGTCGAACGTTTCCGGAATCACTCCAAAAGGCTCTACGTTCACTCGAGCAGTCCTGGCTCGGCTTCGGCGGAGAACACCCCTACGCCGAATTTATTGAAGGCATGGACGAAGCCACGACGGAGCGACTGCTGCTTCGCGCCGGTATTGGTGCGCCGGACCGCCTGTTTGTTCTGCACGCACTGCTGCGAGCGGGAGTGTCTCCCGCTCGAGTCGTTGCCGCCACGCGCATTGACCCCTGGTTTGTCGACCAGTTGCAGATCATCGTTGACGCGGAGATTGAGATCGGCGCGACCGACTTGGCGTCATGGGACCGAAGGACTTGGCGCCGCATCAAGCAACTCGGTTTTTCCGACACTCAGATTGGCAGTATCGTCAACTCCTCGCGCGAACACATTGAGCAGCTGCGCGAAGCTCAAGGGGTCTTCCCAACGTTTAAGACCGTCGACACCTGCGCGGCGGAGTTCGATGCGGCGACGCCCTATCACTACTCGACGTGGGAAGACGATTCCGAGGTGATTACGTCGCCTAAGGATCGCGTCATCATTCTGGGTTCCGGTCCCAACCGAATTGGCCAGGGGATTGAGTTTGACTACTGCTGCGTACACGCGTCTTTGGCTCTGCGTGCCGACGGCTACGAAACCGTAATGGTCAACTGCAACCCTGAGACCGTATCTACGGACTACACCACATCGGACCGTCTCTACTTCGAGCCGCTCACCAGCGAAGACCTCGACAACATCATTCGGGCCGAGCAGGCCGCATGTGTTGACGGCGCCGTTGTAAAGGGTGTCATTGTTTCGCTAGGTGGTCAGACGCCGTTGAAGTTGGCCGGTGGATTGGACCCCGCGCTAATTCTCGGAACGCCCGTGGCCTCGATTGATCAGGCCGAGGACCGCAAGCAGTGGTCGGCCATCTGTGACGAACTCGGTATCGCTCAACCTCCGGGTAACACCGCAACGACCTTGGAGGAGGCGCGAGCGGTAGCTCAGATTGTTGGTTACCCAGTCCTAGTCCGCCCCTCGTACGTACTTGGAGGTCGTGCGATGGAGATTGTGTACGACGATGACTCACTCAAGCGCGTGATGACCGGACTACTCAGTGCCCATGGTGCCCTGGCCCGCGAAGGTGGCGTATCGGCCGATCGCCCCGTCCTGATTGACCGGTTCCTTGAAGACGCGGTCGAAGTTGACGTTGACGCACTACGTGATGCCACTGGGGACTCGTACATCGCTGGCGTCATGGAGCACGTCGAAGAGGCGGGCGTCCACTCCGGTGACTCGGCCTGTGCCCTACCCCCGCAAAACCTTTCGCCAGCCATCATCGAAGAGATTCGTGTCTCGGCTCGGCGCCTGGCCGAACGGTTATCGGTCGTTGGCCTGTTGAACGTTCAGTTCGCGGTTAAGGGTGAAGAACTCTTCGTCCTGGAAGCCAACCCTCGTGCGAGCCGTACGGTGCCCTTTGTGGCTAAGGCGACCGGTGTGCCGCTGGCGGCGATTGCAGCGCGGGTCATGCTTGGAACGACCTTGGCTGATCTGCGGGCGGAAGGTATTTTGCCGGCTGACACGCCACAACCGGCCTACGTCAGCGTGAAAGAGGCCGTACTGCCATTCAACCGGTTCCCGGGTGTCGACACCATTCTCGGCCCCGAGATGCGTTCGACCGGCGAAGTGATGGGCATTGGTGAGAGTTTCGGTATTGCCTTCGCCAAAGCCCAGCTCGCTTCGGGGCTGCGCCTGCCTGATGCCGGCCAGGTCTTCCTCTCCCTCGCCGATCGCGATAAGACGGCGGGATTGAAGTTGGCTCGACAGCTGCGGGAGCTGGGCTTCACTCTCGCGGCCACTATTGGTACGGCTGACTTCCTACGGAGCAATGAGGTAATCGTCGAGACCCTGGTCTCCAAAGTAGGACTCCGCGACGTGGCTCACGACGCAGTTGAGCTCATCGGTTCAAACCAAGTGCAACTTGTCGTGAACACACCCTCAGGTCGAGGTGCTCGAGCTGACGGTGCACAGATTCGCTCCGCCTGTATGACACACAATGTGCCCTGTCTGACGACGATGGCCGCAGGTCTGGCAGCAGCCCGTGGAATCGCCGACACGCGAGCCCAAGGCTGGCGCGTGACCTCCCTTCAGGAGCTCCATTCGTGAGTGGCCGTGATGTAACTCTCGAGACCGCTGTCGGATCGGTGAGCTTGCGAACGTGCGTTGTCACGGCGTCAGGCACGGCCGGACACGGAGCCGAGCTCGCGGAGTACGGAGAACTCGACACGCTGGGTGCCATCGTTACCAAGTCGCTTTCGTCCTTTGCCTGGGCCGGTAATCCCGCACCTCGGGTGGCTCCCGCTGGTGACGACATGATCAACGCTGTCGGCTTGGCCGGTCCCGGGGTCCTGGCCTGGCGTGAGCACGGACTGCGTGAGCTGCGCGAGCACGGCGCCACGGTTGTTGGCTCCATTTGGGGTCGCAGTACTGAAGAGTTTGCCGACGCCGCCAATGCCATGCGTGGCGCGGATATCACGGCACTTGAAATAAATGCCAGCTGTCCCAACCTCGAGGCCCGCAATGCCATCTTCGCCAACTCACCTGAAGCAACGGCCGAACTGGTGCGAGCGTGTGGTGCCACCGGTCTGCCCCTCTGGGTCAAGTTGACTCTCACGGCTCCCGATTTGATTGACGTGGCCACGGCAGCTCTCGAAGCCGGAGCCGAAGCGCTGGTCGTTGGTAACACCCTGACGGGCATGGTCCTCGACCCCGATACGGGACGGCCAGTGTTGGGCAATGGCGGCGGCGGTGTGAGTGGGCGCTCGCTCTTACCGATTGCGACCAGGGCCATTTACGACATTCGAAGGGCCCTGCCCTCCGCTCCAATCATCGGCATCGGGGGAGTGTGGAGCGGCCAAGACGCTCTGACCCTTATTTCGGCCGGGGCGAACGTCGTGGGTGTTGGCACTGCGAGTCTCGCTTCGCCGCGGGCGCCGTGGAAGATTCAACGTGAAATTGCGCGATGGCTCAAGAAGCACGAGACGTCGTTAGATGCGGTTCGAGGGAGAGCTCATGGCTAATTGGTTTGGTGACGAAGTCTTGGAGCGTTCGCAGGAACTCGGCCCACTCTGTGTGGGCATTGACCCTCACGCCGCACTCCTAAATTCTTGGGGTCGCGGTGATGACATCACCGGTCTCGAGTTCTTTGCCTTTCGTATGCTCGAAGCGGTTGCCGGCACGGCGGTGGCCATCAAGCCCCAAGTGGCCTTCTTTGAGCGGTTCGGCGCTGCGGGCTTTCACGCCCTCGAGCGATTGATTGTGGAAGCCCGAGAGGCCAATGTGCTTATCATCGCTGACGCCAAACGTGGTGATATCGGTTCAACCAATGATGGCTATGCCGACGCCTGGCTCCATCCCGCCTCGCCGCTCGCGGCCGATGCCCTCACGGTGAGTCCCTACCTGGGACTGGACGCCATGAGCGCGCTGATTGAGACGGCCGCCACCTACAACAAGGGTCTCTTTGTGGTCGTAGCGAGCTCGAACCCCGAGGGACGTCCGATCCAGACGGCCCGAGTGGAGTCGGGTGAACGAGTTGAAGACTTTTTGCTCCGTTCGATTGCCGAGCGCAATGAGTCCAGTCCCGGCACCCTTGGGCATCTGGGTGCGGTCATTGGGGCAACCCGTGATCGTTCCGAGTTCCCCCTCGAGGAAATGAACGGGCCGTTTCTAGTGCCTGGAGTCGGTATGCAGGGGGCCACCCCTAGCGACGTGGGAAGACTCTTTGAGCGGTGCCGAAAGGGCAGCGTCTTGGTTAACGCGTCGCGCAGTATCAGTGACGCGGGGCCAGAGCGACGGGCTATTGCCGACGCCGCTCAACGGCTGCGCGACGACCTGTCTTCAGCGCTCCTCTAGCACGAGTGCGATTCGCACACTATTGTGACCGGCGTGTCTCCGACTCCACCCAGCCTCAGTCAAGAACAACGCGTCGCCGCATCGAAGTTGGCCGTAGCGAATCGTCGCCGCCGTGCCGAGGTGAAGCGGATGGTCAAGGTGGGCGACCTTTCGCTCACCGATCTTTTTGCTCTTGCCGAAGCAGAAGAGTGCGTGGCTCAGATGCGGGCATTCGATTTGATTAGTGCGTTGCCGACGATTGGTGAAGTGAAAGCCAAGCGAATTATGCAAGATGCTTCTATCGCACAGACGCGTCGCGTGCGCGGGCTTGGCCCCAAGCAACGAGCCGAGCTCTTTCGTGCCCTCGGTCGCTGATTCGTCAGTTTTCGTTCTTATTGGTCCCGGCGGTGTCGGTAAGGGGACCGTTGCTCGAATTTTGATTGATCGTGATTCCAAACTGTGGCTCAGTCGATCCTGGACATCCCGGGCCATTCGCCCGAGTGAGAAGGGGAGCGAGTACGTCTTTGTCGATCGCCCCACATTTGAGGAGGCGATTACTCAGGACCGTTTTTACGAATGGGCTGAATTTCACGGCAATCTTTACGGCACGCCAATCCCCAATCCGCCAGCCGGCACCGATGTACTCCTGGAAATCGAGGTCCAAGGGGCGGCTCAAGTAAAGAGTCGTCACCCCAAGTCGACAGTGATTTTGCTCCTACCCCCATCCCTCGAAGAGCTCGAGTCGCGGCTCCGCGCCCGAGGTGACACTGATGACCACGTTCAATTACGGCTCGGTAGTTCCGACTTCGAAACCTCTGTTGGCCGTGAAATTGCTGACTATGTAGTCACTAACCACACTCTCGATGAGACAATCATCGAAATTTTGGGTATACTGGAGTCTGTTCGTCAGTCCCGAGACTGATTCAATTTTCAAAGGATTTCCTGTGAGTGCTGAGCGCCCAACCCTCGTTGACCCAGTAATCGAGCCCATGCTCGAATCGTGTGAGAACTCCAAGTTCACCCTGGTCCGTGTGGCCTCCATGCGTGCCCGTGAAATTACGACGTACTGGAGCGGCCTCGGTCGCAGCCAGGTCAACGTCATTCCGCCGCAGGTCAACTCCAATTCCAACAAGTCTTTAACCATGGCCTTTGAAGAACTCAGCGAAGGCAAGCTTGTCATGCACCGCATGAGCGAAGAAGAGATTCTCGCTGCCGAAGTCGCTGCCGAAGAGGCCGAAAAGGCGATGGCGGCAGAGCGCCAGCGAGCCTTCGATGACTTCATCGAAGCATAAGCAAGACCAACCGCGGATTGTTTTAGGCGTAGCCGGTGGCATCGCCGCCTATAAGGCCGTAGAGGTTCTACGTCGCTTACGAGACGCCGAATGTTTTGTCTCACCAATTCTTACGCCGGATGCCACTCGCTTTGTTGGTG
>JBAXMO010000058.1:0-7970 GCA_037134255.1 Actinomycetes bacterium
AACGCACCGATTAATGATGTTTACGCACTGTTATCGGAAAAGGTGCTCCTTAAGAATTAGTCGGAGAAAACCGCCTAATGGCATTTAGACGCTGAGCATTGCGACTACCGTGACCGTGTCAACGAAAACGGAGATTCAAATGCCCGCCTTTACCTCTCTTCGGAAATACAACCTCGCCGCGGGTGCGCTTCACGCTGTCTCCGCGCTCGTCATCATTCTTCTTGCCAATGATTTTGCTCTTCCGGTGTCGGCCAACTACATGGCCGGTCCCCCGGGGACATCCGATCGGCAAATGGTTCACCTCTTCGACATCAAGATGGCCTGGCTCATCGGCGCGTTTTTCCTTCTTTCGGCACTTGCGCACTTCATCGTGGCCACCGTGCGTCAAACTAGCTATGAAGCCAATCTCGGCAAGAGCCGCAACCCGTATCGCTGGGTGGAGTACTCGCTCTCATCGTCACTGATGATTGTGGCCATCGCACAACTCACTGGGATCGAAGACCCGGCGGCGCTTATCGCTCTCGCTGGTGTGAATGCTTCGATGATTGGCTTCGGCTGGATCCAAGAGCGATACGAAACCCCGGGTGGTTCACTGCTCCCCTTCTGGCTCGGTTGTGGAGCCGGCGTAATCCCTTGGCTGGCCATTGGGGTGTATCTCATTGGACCCGGAGCAACTCAGCACGCCCCCGGCTTCGTCTACGGCATCTACGTCTCCCTCTTTGTCTTCTTTAACTGCTTCGCCCTGGTCCAGTACCTGCAGTACAAGAAGATTGGCCGCTTTGCCGACTACCTGACCGGCGAAAAGACCTACCTCGTCTTGTCGCTCGTGGCGAAGTCGCTATTGGCATGGCAGATCTTCTCCTCGACCCTCGCGGCCGCCTCCGGTAACTAATGAGCCGCATTCTTGTAACTGGTGCCACCGGCTATGTCGGTGGTCGACTAGTACCCCGTCTCCTGAGCGAAGGTCACAGCGTTCGCTGCTTAGTGCGAAGTCCCGGGAAGCTCAATCACGTCGCTTGGCATGACCAAGTGGAAATCGTTAAGGGTGAAGTAGGGAACGTTCCCCCGTTGGCCATGGACGATATTGATGCAGCAATCTATTTAGTGCATGGTATTGGCGATGGCGAAGACTGGGTGGCCAAGGAAGTGCACGACGCCGAAAACTTTCGTCGCTCCGCGGAAGCTGCCGGAGTCGGTCGGATTGTTTACCTCGGCGGCATGGGGACCGACGACCCCTCCTTGAGTGAACACCTCTCTAGTCGCCACGCCGTCGGCCAAACCCTGGCCGCTGGCGCGATTCCCGTCACCGAACTTCGTGCGGCGGTCATCATTGGATCCGGGTCGGCCAGCTTTGAGATGCTCCGTTATCTCGTCGAGGTACTACCCGTTATGGTCACGCCCAAGTGGGTAACGACCAGGTCGCAACCCATAGCAATCTCGGACGTTCTGGACTACTTAGTGGGCGCAATTGAAGCGCCTGTGCCCCTCACGGGAATCTACGAAATTGGTGGACCAGATGTTGTCTCGTACGCCGAAATGATGGCTCTCTACGCGCAAGAGGCCGGACTAAAGCGCCGGCGCCTGATTCCCGTGCCGGTTCTCACGCCCAGACTTTCGAGCCACTGGGTAGGTCTCGTGACTCCCGTTCCCGCCTCACTAGCCCGTCCGCTCGTCGCGAGCCTGGTGAACGAGGTCGTGGTTCGCGACACGCGCACTATCGAAGCCCTTGGTTCCCCCAAGCGCACGCTCCGTGAAGCCATCCACCTGGCGCTCGGACGCACCCGTAGCGGTGATGTGCCCACGTCCTTTACCGCCGCTGATCTCCAACCGTTCCGGGCCTACGAGACTGACCCCAGTTGGGCCGGCGGTACTGAGCTCATTGATGAGAGAACCGCCACAACCGACGCATCGGTAGAACAGGTCTTCGCGGCCCTGTGTTCGCTCGGGGGCGACACCGGCTGGCACTCCGGCGAATGGCTCTGGCGCCTTCGAGGGTTTATCGACGTTCTCTGGGGCGGACCGGGAATCCGTCGTGGACGTCGCGATCCCCACTCGCTCGTGATTGGTGATTACGTCGATTTTTGGCGAGTCGAAGACTTGCGGGGACCGGAGTTTCTCAGACTCCACGCCGAAATGCTTCTACCAGGTGACGCATGGTTGGAGTGGACCGTGAGTGGAACACCAACGGGAACGACGATTGTCCAGCGAGCCCGCTTCAAGCCCCGGGGTCTATGGGGACGGATCTACTGGTACTCGGTGCTGCCATTTCACTCCCTGGTCTTTCCGGGTTTGCTCCGTGGCGTCATCAAACAGGCACGCCGTTCCGCTTAGTTACTTAGCGTTCGCTCAATGGCGGGCGAGGATCAATGGCGTGTACCAGACGCACCTTTTGGCCGAACTTCGCCCCACTGATTACTGCATTGATTCCAAAATCGCGGCCACCATCTCGTCGGTCGTATCGGGGTGCAAGAAGGCCAATCGTGCCACGGTCTCACCTTCCCATTTTGTAGGAGTGGCAAAGGCCACCTGGGCGTTCAGTAGATCGTGGCTCCACTTCGCGTAGTCTTCGGCACTCCAACCGCGACGTCGGAACAAGACGATAGATAAAGACGGCTCGCGAATGAGTTCGAGGTGCTCACACGTAGCCACCGCGGCGGCCGTGCGTACTGCGAGATCGATGGCCGCCTGCACTGCGGTTTCGTAGGCGGCCACTCCGTGGGTCGCCAACGAGAACCAAAATGGCAGACCCCGGGCCCGTCGCGACAGATGAAAGGCGTAGTCCGAGGGATTCCATTCCACATCGCTATCAGGGTCATCATGCAGGACGTCGAGGTAGGCAGCCTGTTGGGCGTGTACATTACGCGCCAAGGCTGGTTGACGGTAGATCAAGGCTGCGCAATCCAGTGGTGCAAACAACCACTTGTGTGGGTCGACGATGAAACTATCGGCGTGACGAATTCCCGAGAGTTGGCTCGCGTGAGTAGACGAAAAGATCGCCGCACCACCGTAGGCACCGTCCACGTGGAACCACAATTCATTCTCGCGACAGTATGAACCCAGGCCCTCTAGGTCATCAATAATTCCAGCGTTGGTAGTGCCGCTAGTGGCGACGACTCCGACAATGTTTGCGGAGTGTGGATCTTGCGCCACGGCGCGAGCGAGCGCTTCGCCGGTGAAGCGATGGTCATCCGTCTTCACCAAGAGCGACCCCATCCCCAGGACGTGCAGGGCGTGACCGATACTGGAGTGGGCGTCGGAACTGATGGCGTAACGGAGTTCGTGCGCAGGGAGATGTGGTCGTCGTTGACGACCAACGTCACGGCCCACGGTGAGCGCGGAGAGGTTAGAAAGTGATCCGCCGGACACGAATGCCCCGCCCGACCCGGCGGGTAGGCCGGCGCGCTCGGCGAGGTACTCCAACGCCTGATTCTCCGCCACCACCACTCCGGCGGATTCGAGCCAGGACGTGCCATTCAATCCCGAACAGGCCACCACCATGTCAAACAGCAGCGACATTTTGGTAGGGGCGTTGGGAATGAAGGCCAGAAAGCTCGGTGAGTCCGAGGAAATCACGGCCGGAGCGAGCGTGTCCTCAAAAAACTTCAAGAGATCAGCCGGATTGTGTCCGTCCCGGGTAATGAGTCCCTCCACAGTCGAGGCATCAATGCTGGCGTTTCCACCGAAATCGAGGGGTACGGGATTCTCGCGCAAGCGACTGCGGCAGTAATCCAAAAACAATTGGCCAACAACATCGTCATAGTGAAACATTGGGTGCCCCATTGCGCCCACCTTCCCAGAGTCCAGTGTCTTCGTAATCTTGGCACGGACCGATTCACAATGATGTCTCATCACACCAGGCCTGCGAGAGGGTCAATATCTATCGCGTACCGGAACAGCGTGACCACACGTGGACCTATGGTTTTTACGTGCGCACCTAGAATGGGAATGTGATTTCACAACGTTTCCATCGTGTGTTCGATGTACTGCAATGAGACTCCCGAGGCGGCAAAGGTACTCAGCCGTACTCCTCAGGGAAGCGGGACGGACCCTCATCTCGCTCGGCATTCTCGTCCTTCTCTTCGCTGGCTACCAAAACTGGGTGACCGACTCCACGCAACACCGCTCACAGAGTGCATTAGATAAAGAAGTCGCCAAGGTCATCACCGGTAAGCCCGTCACCAGCGTGATTGGGCCCAATACACCGCTACCCACCTCCAAAGACCCCGGCGTGGGCCACTGGCTGGGAGTGCTTTCCATCCCCACCATTTCGCTTAGTCAAGTAGTCGTGGACGGGACCGACAAGAGCCAACTACAACTCGGACCCGGTCACTACATCGGCACCGCCATGCCTGGAGAAGCCGGTAACGTTGCCATCGCCGGTCACCGGACCACGTGGGGGCGACCGTTCCGCAACCTTGACAAACTGCACACGGGTGACCAGATTTTCATCACGACGCCTCGGGCGGCAATCATGTATCGGGTCGTATGGATCAAAATAGTCAGCCCTAACGACACCGGCGTTGTGGCCCCGACGACGACTCCTTCACTCACGCTCACCACGTGCAACCCGCCGTACTCAGCCGCTAGCCGGCTCGTGGTGCGGGCCGAATTGGGTGCCGTTGGCAAGATTCATACCAATACACCGACCTGGACTGTGACCGAGAAACAGTCTTCAACTCTCCTCAAAGACCAAGGGCACTACCCCAAGTGGCCCGTTCTGCTCTACGGGCTCCTGCTCGCACTAATCCTCATTGTGGGTGAGCGACGCCGGCGGCAGACCTCACAATCGGGGCTAGTCATCGTTACGACCTTGATCTTGGCGCTACCAGTCACGCTCCTCTGGTTCAACGCCATCGCCCACGTTCTGCCGGCCGGTATTTAGCCGTGGCTTTCGATCTCTTCGACGGGGGTGCCCCATTTGATGAGAAGGAGTTAGCCAATCGCTATCGCCACATC
This sequence comes from Actinomycetes bacterium, assembly GCA_037134255.1. Classification (GTDB taxonomy): domain Bacteria; phylum Actinomycetota; class Acidimicrobiia; order Acidimicrobiales; family RAAP-2; genus RAAP-2. The sequence goes on from JBAXMO010000058.1 coordinate 4,957, forward strand.
TTGTCGCCCGAAGATCGCGATCGACTCCCCGTCTACGCCGCACTCTGTGACGCCCTAGCCGAGTCGCATACAGCTCTCGCACTGCTCGGGGCAGTGCACGACCGCCAGCAGAACCCCACTCTCATCTTGGCGATTCTCCACTACCTCGCACTCACGGGTCACCCCGTACTGGGTCCGCTCTATCGAGAACTGCACGAGGGTCGTTCCGTGGCCCCCGAAGCCTTTGCCCGCGGTGTCGTTGAAATTCTTGAGGCCGAACCGGAACTGCTTCGCAGTGAGCTGTGGCGCAGCACCCAAACCAATGAACCGAATCGCAGCGCCGTCTTAGCCGCCGCCATTGGCGACGTGGCCCGCACCCTGGGGCACGCTCAAATCACCCTCATTGATGTGGGCACATCAATGGGTTTCAATCTCTTTCCGGACCTCGTCACGGTGGTATCCAAGGACAGCGGCGATGACGTCGCCCTGGTAACGGAGTGTTTCACCCCGAGTTTCACCCGTTCGCCAGTCCCCCGGATTGGACGGCGCGTGGGGCTCGATCAGAATTTGCTACTGCCGTCAAAGACCGATGACGTGGCGTGGCTCACCGCCTGCCTCTGGCCCGAGGAGTCACGACGCCTGCGCCGTTTCAACGCCCTCCTTGAGCAGATGAGGCGCTGGCCGGAGCCCGTTCGCGTAGCCGGTAATGCCGTGGATCTCATCGACTACGAAGTCACGTTCGACAATACCCCGACATACGTGATCAACAGTTGGGTCATCGCCTACTTCTCACTCGAAGAGCGGGCACAGTGGCGCGACACCATGGACTATCACTTCGCCGAACGAGAAGACCTGGTCTGGATCTCCATGGAGCATCCTTCAATCAACAACTCTCTTCGTTTTCCCGATGCTCCCAAGAATGTGCCCCGCCCGGGTGCATCGGAGATTGTCGTAACTTCGAGTTTCTACCCCTCCACTCACTGGGGATGGACTCATCCTCACGGTCACTGGTTCTCAGTCGACTCCGGTCCAAAGGCGTGACGCTCGCGCTGTCCCGCAACATCGACCTGGCCGCGGTGAAATTCAATCCCGGTGCCGACGGCCGAACGACCAAAACGAGCCCGGATGTCATCGAGGGCCTCGCGCAGAGACTCTCGTCGTAACTGCTGTTCTTCGGGCGTCGACTCCACGGCACCACTGACACCGAAATCAAAGACCATCTGCGTGCTGGAACTAGATCGCGGTGCGAACTGCGAAAGGCTCGCCCCCATCAAGCGCACGGCCCCTTGACGGGGAATGGAGTCCACGAGCTCAATCGCGATTGAGGCCCACGCGTCTTCGTCGTCCAACGCCTGAGGCACGGTGTGGCTCCGCGACACCGAGGTGAGGTCGTCAAACTTGACGACGATGCCAATACGGCGCGCCACCTGTTCAGACTCGCGCATGGTTCGAGTCACGATGGCCACGTGGCGACGTAGATGACGATAAATCTCCCCCACGTCACTCACACTCTTGGCGAATGTCTCTTCGTGGCCGATTGACTTATTGACGCGATCGGCCTCCACGGGACGCTCGTCTATCCCCTCGGCATACTCCACCAGCGTTTTAGCCATTGCCCGACCGACGTGGCGCGCCAATGTCGATTCCTCCACGGAGCGGAGGTCTTTAATCAGGCGAATGCCGAGACGACCGAGCCTCTCGTCCATCGCGGGTCCCACACCCCAGAGTGAGCGCACCCCGAGCGTGTCGAGCCACTCGCGCTCCACCTCGGGCGTCACGATATAGACACCGGGGCCCTCATGGATTACCCCATCTTCAAAGGTGGCCTTAGCCTTCTTGGAGCCCAACTTGGCGAAGAGTTTGTTGCGGCCCAGACCAATACCGCTACCGACGCCAATCTCGGTGGCAATACGACGACGCAACTCGGTCGCCGCCTCCAGGGCGTCGACCCCGAGTCGTGACAGGCTGCTTAAATCACCAAAGGCCTCATCCAGGCTGAGCGGTTCAAAGACCGGAGTGAAGTCCGAGAGTATCTCTAAGAAGTGTGCCGAGACTTCTTCGTATCGAGAGAATCGTCCCGGCAGAATGATGAGATCGGGGCAGTGACGTAGGGCCACCACGCTCGGCATGGCCGAGTACACGCCTCGACATCGTGCTTCGTAGCTAGCCGAGGCCACCACGCCTCGCCCGCCGGCTCCGCCCACAGCGACCGGCTTGCCACGCAGTTCGGGATTGTCGAGAACCTCCACCGAGGCAAAGAAGGCGTCAAGATCGACGTGAAGTATCGGAAGCGCCGAAACGCTGGTGTCTTTAGTGGGCGAGTTCGACACAGCGAAACGCTTCTCCGAAGCGAATCCCCACTTCTCGACCAGCAGCCTCCGCGCGGCCCATCACGACCGAGCGAACCCACTGGGGATCATCGGTCACTTGCGAACCGTGAGCCAGCACGGCGGCCACCTTGGCGTCGATAGACGTGGTGATGTCAATGACGACATCTGGTTCGTGCGTGCCAGAGAGCAACATGGTGTTCACCTGATGGGGTGGGCCAGTATTGGGGTAGTAGAGGGGCATCGCCGCGGCAGGAGCGGCGGCATCGAGAAGCGCCCAACCCAATTCACGATGATCGCGGTGATTGACATAGACCCCACCGAAAAATGTCGCCGTGGGATCGGGGCCGAGAACGCAGTCGGGCGTCGACGCGCGGATGAGACGAACGAGACGTTCACGAAACTCATTGGTGTTAGCGATTTCTCCGTCGGGGATTCCGAGGCACTGAACGTCACGAATACCTAGCAATTGCGCCGCGCTTTGAAGTTCTTGGGATCGTTGGTCACGGAGGCGAGAGACATCGGTCGCAGGATCTAGCGAACCCTTGGCCCCATCACAGACAATCACGAGATCAACGCTGATCCCTAGGGCGGCCCAGGCCGCCAGGGTGCCACCGGCCGCGATGTCGGCATCGTCGGGATGGGCGTAGAGCGCGAGCACACGGCGCGGAGTCTCAGTGAAGACCCGCACTACTAGCTCCGAGACTT
>JBAXMO010000059.1:0-7832 GCA_037134255.1 Actinomycetes bacterium
CGCCGGCCAACTCGAAGGCCTCACGCAGCGGCTTGGCGAAGAGGCCGGCATCGAGCGGCCCTTTCGATGCATTGCGAATCTGACGCAGCGCGATGGGTCCGACTCGCGGCACAAAGGCTCGAGCAATTTGGGCACCACGGCGTGCCAATTCGATGCGGGTGGGAGTCGGAAGGGGTCGCCCGTAGTAACGGGGGGCGCCCTCAGTGGGCGCTGAGATCACTCCTCCACCCTAAAGGTGCCAGTGATTTACCCACCCGTACAATGAACTAAAGAGCAGAGGAGTAGCCGTGGAACAACGATCGATTGGTTCGCTGAGAGTTTCATCAGTCGGTCTGGGCTGCAACAACTTCGGCATTCGGCTCGATCAGGCCGGCACCGACAATGTGGTGCACGCCGCACTCGATCACGGCATCACCTTCTTCGACACCTCCAACACCTACGGCGAGGCCCAGTCCGAGGTCTTTTTGGGCCGCGCTCTCGGTGCGCGCCGAGCATCTATTTCGATTGCATCGAAATTCGGCATGGGCCTCGACGAACGCTTTCCCGACATCAAGTGGAGTGCCCACCCCGACTACGTCGCCTCGGCCTGCGAGGCGTCGCTTCGCCGCCTCGGCACCGACCACATCGATCTCTACCAACTGCACTTTCCCGACGCCGCCACTCCCCTCGAAGACACCATTGCGGCCCTGCAGACCCTCGTAGCGGCCGGGAAGATTCGCGAGTTCGGCTGCTCCAACTTCGACGCCGCCACGTTGCGCTCGGCCCACGCAGCGGCACTCGGCCAGCAACCCTTTCGCAGCGTGCAGAACCAGTACTCCCTCTTAGCGCGCGACCCCGAAGATGGCGTGCTCGCGGCCTGTGACGAACTGGGCTTGGGCCTCCTCCCCTACTACCCCCTAGCGAATGGCATGTTGACCGACAAGTTCGTCCCCGGGGCTCCTCCGGCCGAGGGCACCCGACTGGCCAAGTTGCCGGAGAATCGCCGGGGCCACTGGTTGGGCGAAGAAATGGTGGACCGTGCGAGCGCCGTCCACACCTTTGCCCGTTCCAATAACACCTCCGTCTTGACGTTGGCCTTCTCGTGGCTCCTGAGCCATCCCCAAGTCTCTTCCGTCATCGCCGGAGCGTCCAACGGTGAGCAAATCGCGGCCAACGTGGCGGCCGTACGAGAGTTGAGCCCCGAGGTCATCGCCGAGCTCAACCGACTCACTGCCTAGCGGCGCCAAACTTCACCGGTACAACGAAAGAGGCACCGGATTCGTCACACCCCTCGCGGAGTTGACGGCACCGGTGCCCCCATCGAAGTACGACTTAGCTGTTAGTAACGGCCGAAACCAACTTCGTCAAGGTGTCCTTGGCGTCACCGAACAAAAGAACGGTCTTGGGGTCGAACAGCAGTTCATTTTCAATTCCAGCGAAACCAGGACGCATGGAGCGCTTCAAAAAGACGACGCTCTCGGCCTGGTCGGCGTTGATGATGGGCATGCCGTAGATCGGTGAACTCGGGTCGGCCTTGGCCGCGGGGTTTACGGTGTCGTTGGCACCAACGACAAGGGCCACATCGGCCGTCGTCATTTCGGAGTTCGCTTCGTCCATTTCACGGAGCTGCTCGTACGGCACGTTGGCCTCAGCGAGCAACACGTTCATGTGACCCGGCATACGACCGGCCACGGGGTGAATGGCGTAGAAGACTTCGACGCCCTTCTTCTCGAGTTCATCGGCCAGTTCACGAACCACGTGCTGGGCCTGCGCCACGGCGAGTCCGTACCCGGGGATGATGATCACCTTGCTGGCGTAGGCCAGCAAGACGCCGATGTCTTCGGGAGTACCGGAGCGAACCGTGCGACCGTCTTCACGGGCACCGTCACCAGATGCGGTGACGTTCGAGCCAAAGGCCGAGAACAAGACGTTGGCCAATGAACGGCCCATGGCCTTGCTCATCATGCGCGTCAGCAAGATACCGGAGGCACCCACGAGGGTTCCCGCCACGATCAAGACGTTCGATCCAATGGTGAAGCCACTCGCCGCCACGGCCAAACCGGTGAAGGAGTTGAGGAGTGAAATCAAGACCGGAACGTCCGCGCCGCCAATCGGCAGCACGAAGGCAATACCGAGGATGAAGGAGAGGGCGAGCAGGACCCAAAGCAAGGTCATCGAAGGCGAGACCAGGAGAGCCCCGATGATGGCGAGTGATCCCAAACCGAAGATGGCGTTGATGAGCTGCTGGCCGGGGTAAGTGATAGGGCGACCCGTCATCAACTCCTGCAACTTGGCGTACGCAATAGCCGAACCGGAGAATGACACTGTTCCAATCAGTACACCGAGCAGAACTTCGAGCACGACGTACGTGGCGGGCTTTTCGTTCTTGATGTGCATGAACTCAGTGACGGAAACCAGTGCCGCGGCACCTCCACCCACACCATTGAAAATGGCGACGAGCTGGGGCATGGCGGTCATTTGAACAAAACGAGCTGCTGGTACGGCGACGATTGTTCCAATAACCATGCCGAGGATCATCAAGTTGATGTGCGCGAGGCCCTTACCTTCGGCGTCCTGGTAAAAGAACGTGGCGCCGATAGCAATAGCCATGCCGACGGCCGCAATGATGTTGCCGACTCGGGCCCGCTTCGGGCTTCCGAGGCCCTTCAGCGCTACGAGGAACGTCGTCGCTGCAACTAAATACAAAAGGTCAATCAGAGTGGTGCGACTCATTGAGCCTCCTCCTTCTTGGGCTGAGGCTTGGGCTTGGCCTTAAACATTTCAAGCATGCGGTCAGTGACCACAAAGCCGCCCACCACGTTCAAGGTGGCGAGAATGACGGCGATGAAGCCGAGGATCTCTTCGACCGAGTTGTTAGCGGTGCCGAGCACAATCATTGAACCAACGAGAATGACTCCGTGGATGGCGTTCGAGCCACTCATCAGCGGCGTGTGGAGAATCGATGGCACCTTGGCCACAATTTCCACACCGATGAAGCCACTGAGAATCAGGACCGTCGCGTACTGCAGTAGGGCGTTACCCATTTACTCCGCCTCCTTTGCGGGGGCCACGATTGGCTCGTGGCTAACACCGAGGGCCTCGGCCGTCGGTGCGTGGTTGACTTTGCCACCAACGGTGACGGTGGAGCCGACTACGACTTCGTCGTTCCAGTCGGGGGCAATCTGCCCCTTCGCTCCAAAGAGTCCGAACAACTTCAAAACGTTGTTGGCGTACATGAAACTGGCGTGTGCGCCCATCTGGGCCGGTGGGTTGCTGAGACCAACGATGCGAACACCGTTGTGCTCGATCACTTCGCCGGCCTTGGTTAGTTCGCAGTTTCCACCACCATCGGCAGCCATGTCGATGACGATGGAGCCTTCGCCCATGCCTTCGACCATGACTTGGGTGAGCAGGATTGGCGCCTTGCGGCCCGGGACGGCGGCCGTAGTGATGACGATGTCGGCGTTAGCCACTTCACCGGCGAGGGCGGCCTGCTGTTCGGCACGCTCTTCGGCGGTGAGTTCACGGGCGTAGCCACCGGCGGCGTCGGCGGTGACGCCGAGCTTGACGAAGACGGCACCGGCCGACTCGGCCTCTTCCTTGGCGGCGCTACGAACGTCGTAGGCGCGGACCTTGGCGCCCAGACGACGGGCCGTGGAGATGGCCTGCAGTCCAGCCACACCAACACCCATCACGAGAACCTTGGCCGGGCGAATGGTGCCGGCCGCGGTCGTGAGCAGAGGGAAGAAGCGGTCGAAGTAGGTTGCACCGGCCAACGCGGAACGGTAACCCGAGACGGTGGCTTGGCTCGAAAGGGCGTCCATGTACTGGGCACGCGAGATACGAGGGACCAGGTCAAAGGAGACCACGGTGACCTTGCGCTCGACGAGCACCTTCACCACGTCAGCGGAGAGCACCGGGGAGAGGAACGATAGGTGCAGCGTTCCTTCCGGCACGGCTCGCGCCTCGTCGACCGTTGGAGCGTTCACGCGGAACGTGGCGTCTCCACTGGGGCTGTCCACAACGGTGGCGCCGGCAGTGCGGTACGCCTCGTCTGTGAAGTAGGAGGCCGTTCCGGCTCCCGTTTGAACCTGCACTTCAAAGCCGTCGGCCACGAGGGTCTTAACGGCATCTGGAGTGAGGGCTACCCGAGTCTCACCGACGCGGGTTTCTCTCATTAAGGCAATTCTCATCTCACCGTTTTACCAGCCGGTAACCCTCAAGCGTTCTATAAGAGGAAATCGGTGATGAGTTGGGCCACGGCGACGGGGTCTTCTATCGGCATCCAGTGGCCCGGACCCTCGATACGGCGGTAGGTAAAGCCGTTTGCGCAGTACAGCGCTGAATTCTTCATTTGGGCTTCGCTGAGGGCGAAATCGTTGGTCGACCAGACCCCGAGGGTCGGCGCCTGGATTGGAGGCAGGACCGGTGGATCGGCCACAAAAGACTCAGGCGGGATGTTGGCCCGATACCAGTTGAGGTGCGTGGAGAGCTGGTTGTCTCGCTCCAACTCGCGGATCACATTGTCCACGTCGGGGTGACCGAGCCACGTGCGCAACGCCTCGTGATCGTTCTTTCGAAGCCACTCCTCGGCAATACCTTCGAAGGAAAAGAGCAATGTGTACCAACTCTTCATCTGCTGGACGAGGCCGGCACTGCGAAATGAGGTGGGGTGGCCAACGCTGAGCGCCACCAACTTCGAAACGACCTGGGGCTGAAAGGCGGCCGTGGCCCACGCCAGATTCGATCCCCAGTCGTGACCGACCAGCACAACGGGTCCGCCGAGGTCTTCAACGAGGGCCACCACATCACCGACGAGCAGTTGCATGCCGTAGTCACGAACCGCAGTCGGCTTCGAACTACGACCGCAACCTCGTAGGTCGGGAATGGCCGTTCGAAAACCGGCTGCTCGCACCTGGGTCGCCACATCACGCCAGAGAACTCCCGTGTCGGGCCAACCGTGAAGAAAGAGAACGGTGGGTCCTTCGCCTTCAACGTCCATTGTCAACGTGACGTCACCGTGTCGGACGAGATGAGTTTCCACAGCAAAACGGTAGACCACGGAAACACGCTGGTCTGACCAGTTTCTGCAACACTGTACTCATGACGCAATCACGGTTGGCGGTGCGAGGCGCCGGAGGTACGTGGACCGTCGAGGGAGACAACGACGGTCTCACCAAGATCTACCTGCCCCACGAACGAGTTCGAGCGACTACGACCTCCGTGTCCCCACTCGTCAAGCGTGCGGTCAAACAGCTCGAGCAGTACTTCGCGGGTTCGCGGCGCCAATTCGATGTCGACCTCCACGTGGGCGGGACCGACTTTCAGGTCGACGTGTGGCTGGCTCTCGCGGCGATCCCCTTCGGCACCATTGCCACCTATCAAGACATCGCTCGCGAGGTCGGTGTACCGAACGGGTACCGCGCCGTCGGTAATGCCAACGCTAAGAATCCCTTTCCCATTGTGGTTCCCTGCCACCGGGTCGTGGCGAAGTCGGGCCTCGGTGGTTACGCCGGTGGTCTCGATGTCAAGCGGGCGCTACTGCTGCTTGAGGGTGTGAGCGACTACACCTGAAGCACACGCGTGGCCGCTCGGCGACCACTGACGAGCGCCCCTTGAATCGAAGGCGTTTCGAGGTAGTCCCCCGCAAAGGTGACGCCGTCAATAACGTCGCTGCCACGCCAGCTCTCTCCCGCACTACGGACGGGCAATGCTTCGGCAATTCTCGACGTGGCAATCAGTTCCACATCACTCGTTACGAGACCAAAGAGTCGGGCCACGGCGGTACGCGCACGTTGCTCACCGGCGGCTTCGTGGTGGCCCACAGCGGAGGCGGCGACTAGAGAGCGTCCAGTTGGTGCGTATTCGGGCGCTGAGACCGACATCGCCACCGCGTTGGCGAGAAAGGCCCCATCAACGTCGAGGTGCAGGCGCCCATCACGGAGGACTGGCGTAGAGAACCACCATGTCGTCACGGTGCGCTGGGGCTCTTCAGCGCGGCCCAGTAGGCGGGCCGCACTGTTTTGATCGGTAGCGACAACGACGTGCTGTGCAGTAATAGTTCCGAGATTGGTCGTAACGCCGTCAGACCGCAATTCGTGGACCCGTTCACCGAATCGAAACTGCGTCGACGTGAGGGTGCGGCGAAGGGCCAGCGGCAGGCCGCGCATTCCCGCACTGGGCACTGCGGCCCGACCCCGGACAAAGGAACGCAGAACCAGCTGGGTGTAACGCCACGACGTCTCTAACTCATTTTCGAGAAGGACTCCCTGAAGAAATGGTCGGACCGTTTCATCGATGAAGCGTTCACTCAGCCCACGGCGGCGAAGGCCCTCCAACGTTGTTGAGTCGGGCGCCTCGAGGAACCCCGGCGTCGGCGTTAGTCCAACGCCGGCGAGAACTTTCGCAAACCGCGCAAGATCTGGCAACTCGTGGCGGGCACCCCACAGAGACTGCACCACACCACGAGGGTCACGCAAGGGGTGCGCCAGGATTTGGTCTTTACCGCCTTTGCGAAGCGCCACCGTCGATGGAAAGAAGCGCAGGTCCAGACGGCTCCGAAGCTGGGCGGCTCGAAGTTCGGGGTACGACGTATTGAGTAGTTGAAATCCGGCGTCAATGGTGAAGCCGTCAATAACTTCCGAAGAGATTCGTCCGCCCACGTGCTCGGCGGACTCGACAACGACGACTTCTCGCCCCTGTTGTTCAAGCACCTGAGCGGCGCGGAGACCGGCGAGGCCGGCCCCCACAATGACGACGTCGGTGGAAGTACTCATGGCGCTAGTCAGTCGAATTAACGCGGGGTGATTCGAACTCGCGCATCGTCAATCTCGATGGAGGGGGCGCGTCACGACGGAACAGCGCTTGCCACCACTCATTGGTCACGTTTTGCACGGCCCGGCGTGCCACGTAGAACAAGACTGCGGCTGATGGCAGTGCAACCAGTACCGCCGACAGGACACTGCGAGTGAAGTCGGCACCGGTTGCCGTCACAATGTCGAACCACGCATCGGTAACAAAGAGCATGGCGGCGCAGATGGCGAAGAGAATGATGATCAGTCGTCGTCGCCACGCCGCCCACGCGGTGCCGATCAGCATGAGTATCTGAGCGACGTCGAAACCGACCCACGCCATATCCCAGTGGTTGGCGTGATAGTGCAGAGGCAGACGCCACGCCAGATATGCCGTCCAGAGCGCGAGCATCACGCTCGACCCAACCAAAAGTGTCATTAACGACTCGCGAGGTTTGGGCGAGCGGAGGTGCATTGCGGAACCTACGACGCAGCCACCGGAGAGGCCAGTGCGGCCTGCATCGCGTTACCGGCGACGACGAGAGCTTCACGTTGTGCGTCGTTGAGCACCTCCAACAGGTTCGCCATGCGAACCGTGGTGTCCTCTTCGGCGGCTAGGCGACGGGCTTTTGTTTCGTCGGTCACTGCGGGCTTGTCTTCTTCTTGGAATCCGTGCATAGCAAAGTAGACACCGTCGTGGTCAAAGAAGCAGGCCTCGGCCGATGTGATGCCGGCGGCCTTGATGGCGTCGGTGTGGACACCACCGCGGAGCTCCCGCAGCAAGATGGCGTTACGGAAGGCGTCCTTGATGGCGTCGCCCGAATAGCCGAAGGCGCGGTAGCCGTCGTAGATCGGCCAGCGACCACTAGGCAGGGTGGCGACCAGAGCGGCGCAAGCGTCATTGAACGCGGCGAGTGTTTCGGTCGCTACACCACCAAAGGTGCGCTGGGCGTACTCCTCAGCGGCCACCATGTGGGCCTTGGCGCCGATTTCGGCGGTCTGCTTCGCAAGGCCTCCGCCGTACATCCCCGCAATAGCACCGGTCTTGAAGAAGAAAAAGAT
>JBAXMO010000060.1:0-7774 GCA_037134255.1 Actinomycetes bacterium
AGCGCGGCCTTCTTCACTGGTGACTTCTTGGCGGGCGCGGCCTTCTTGGCGGGTGACTTCTTGACGGGCGCGGCCTTCTTCACTGGTGACTTCTTGGCAGGCGCGGCCTTTTTTGCGGGTGACTTCTTGGCGGGCGCCGCCTTCTTTGCTGGTGACTTCTTGACGGGCGCGGCCTTCTTGGCTGGTGACTTCTTGGCAGTCGGCATTAGATCTCCTCATCCGCAAAGCGGAGCGTAATTTTAAGCGGCAAACTACTGCCCCTCGGTGACAAATCAGTCGTTGTCAAGTTTGAACTGCGTTACTTCGCCAATAGTCGTAATCCGAGTGGGTTCCGATGGCGTCGTAGGTGCTGGTGTAGTTGGCGTCGTCGCTACCGCGGGAGCGACGTGCGCAGGCGCGGCGGGCGCCGGTGCCGACGTCTCGCGCACCGCAAGCGAGTCATCAATCCACTGGGACATTTCCCCGAGAGACGACTTAAGTCGATTGCGCTCAGAGTTGATGAAGCGGGCCAACGTCGTTACCTCCTCAGCGAGGCGAGCCTTACGGCCTTCCAGTTGCGTAACTTCGTCAAGGGCATTTGACTTTGCTTCGTCGAGAATTCGACGGGCCTGTTCTTGTGCCTGGTTCGTGAGGGCAGAGGCCTTCTCAGTGGCTTCCCGCCTGGCGGTTGAAACAAACTCCTGAGCCATGGCGATCATTGACGTGACCTCTTGGTTCGCCGCCGACGAGACAACAGCCGTAGCGGGCGAAACCTCAAGTGCTGGTACTGGTGTCGGAGCCTGCACAGCGGGCGCCGGGGTTCCTTCAGTCCTAGGTGCCGACTCCAACTGCTTGATGCGATCAGCGGCTAGGCGAAGTTGATTTTGCATCTGGCGGTACTGGTCGCGCAGCGCGTCGAGTTCTTCGGCGGCCTTATCCAAGAAGCCGTCGACCTCTTCGATGTTGTAACCACGAAAACCATTTTGGAAGTCGATAGTGCGAAGAGCGTCTAGTGATGGGGTGGAAATTGAGGAATCCATGGGGTCACCATACCCCTTAAAGCGTGCAAAAGTCGGGATTAGCGGATAAATCCATTGATCAACTGGAGGGCAATAATCGCCACGAATATGGAAAAGTCCACACCCATACCCCCAACGCGTAGGGGGGAAATCAGATTGCGGATTGGCCGAAGCACCGGCTCGGTCAATTTGAAGAGCGTGGCGAGCAACTGACGAGCAGTGGGGCCGAGCTGAGTCGTGGCTGGAATCCAACTCACGAGAGCCCTCAGGACGAGAATGAGTATGTACCCCTTAATAACCTGGTGAACGATCACGGTCTTAGAACTCGAAGTTGTTGCGTCGAAGGCGCTCAATCGCCTCAGGGGCAGTGTGAATCCCGCGCACCGGCTCCGCGATAATCACTTGGCCCTTAACAATGGACTGAATCCGCCCATTAACGGCATAGATGTACCCGCACACAAACGCTTGGATACGACGCGACGTTTCACTGTCACATTGCGCCGTATTAAGAACCACAACACGACGGGCCTTGAGTTTTTCGCAAATCTCTTGGCAATCGTTGTATTTGCGAGCAATGAAGAGTTCAACATCCTTCGTTTCGGCGACCGTCGTAGCGAAGGTGGGCGTTCCGGCTGGTGGGGTGTCTCGAGCGACGCCGATCGCCGACACTCGTTGGCTTCCGCCAACAACCTGAACGGATGGAGCTGAGACATAGGCAGACCGGGTCGGCTGGACGGGACGAATCTCCGCTGCATCGGGGACAAACGTCTGTACCGGTTCATCGAATTTTGATTCGTAGAGGTCGTCGCTGTACTCGCCTTCCTTGATACCGAAAAAGACGAGGCCCTTGTCGAGGGCCAGTGCGAATCTAGATTGTTTTACAGCCATTGGGTACTCCCGACTTCATTCCACCCTGTTCTAAGTGTAGAACTTCTATGCATCATGGGTTTCTCGGCCCGAATAAGGCGCGACCAAGGCGAATTTCCGTTGCGCCGAGTCGACAGGCCGACTCAAAGTCATCACTCATCCCCATGGAGCGAATCGGAAGTTCTAGCTGGTCCGCTAAAGCCACCAGGGAACGAAAGGCACGCTGCGCCTCGAAGGGATCGATGGGGGCGACCGTCATGAGGCCCTCAACCCGGAGCCCGAGATTTCGAGCCACCGATGTCAGTTCCGGAATCAGTCCGGGCGTCGCCCCATTGCGACCAGCGCTGTTCGTGAAGTCGACCTGAAGGTAAAAGGCGTTCTTTGCTTCACGTTGTGCGAATGCCTCTAATTCAACAACCCTGGACACCCCAGCCACCACATCTGCGCACTTCACAATTTTTGGAATCTTGTTGGTTTGAATGTGTCCCAGGAACTGCCAGTCAACGGTCAACTCGTCGAGTTCTTGGTGTTTCGCTACCAATTCGTTGACGTAATTCTCTCCAACGGAAGGTACGCCACATGCCACGGCGACCCTAATTGCATCGGCCGTGAAGGTCTTAGTCACCGCGACAATCGTGACGGAGTCGACGTCACGGCCACAGTCGGCAATACGACTTCGAATGAATTCCAGATTTGAAGCTACGCGAGCCTCAAATTCGCTACTACTTAAGGAAGTCGGTGATGTCGTCATCGCCGCCGGACAAGAAGTCTTCATTGTCGAAGCTCTTGAAGATATCGGCAGTGGTCGTCGGAGTTGCTGAGTTCTGCTTCGCAGGAGTGGTGGCCATCAGGGGGCGACCTTCACTTTCCCATCGTTCAAAACCGGCGGCAATAACCGTCACGCGCACCGCATCACCGAGACTCTCATCGAGCGCCGTACCAAAGATAATGTTGGCATCTTCGTGAGCAACATCGTGAACGATGTTCATGGCGTCGGTGACCTCCTGAAGGCTCAGGCTGTCCGAACCGACGATGTTGACCAGAATGCCTCGGGCACCCTTGATCTCGGCTTCGAGCAACTGCGAAGTGATTGCCGTACGAGCGGCGCTAATTGCGCGACCCTCACCGGTTGACTGACCAACACCCATGATGGCCGTACCGGCATTACTCATGATGGCCTTGACGTCTGCGAAGTCAGTGTTGATAACACCTGGATTGGTAATCAAATCGGTAATACCGCGAACACCTTGCAGGAGAACTTCGTCAGCCATGCGGAAGGCATCCACCATGGTTGTTTGCGCTGAAGCCTTGGTAATCAGCCGGTCATTAGGAATCACGATAAGGGTGTCGACTTTTTCACGAAGGCTTTGAATGCCCTTCTCGGCCTGGGCCGCACGGCGCTTACCTTCGAATGCGAATGGACGGGTTACAACACCGATAGTCAGGGCACCCTTTTGGCGAGCAATCTCAGCAACGATGGGAGCAGCACCGGTTCCGGTTCCGCCACCTTCACCAGCGGTGATGAAGACCATGTCGGCGTCACCAATTGCTTCTTCGATGTCAGCACGGTGATCCTCAGCAGCTTGTCGACCAATATCAGGATCACTGCCGGCGCCGAGGCCCCGCGTGAGGTCCCGACCAATATCAAGCTTCACTTCAGCGCCGCTCATCAAGAGTGCTTGTGCGTCCGTGTTGGCCGCAATGAACTCGACGTTGCGCAGCCCCGCTTCGATCATGCGGTTAACAGCGTTAACGCCGCCGCCGCCTACGCCGAATACTTTGATGTCGGCCGTGTAATTGGTTTGCTGCAAGTTCATGGGCTTCCCTTCAAGCGTTCTTCTATTCTCGCAAACAATCGGGACGAGGGGAAATTCCTCCGAAAAGATGCGGAATACAAGCGTTGAGGCTACCCGCGACCGTGGGGGCGGTCAAATGGAACCCCTACTGAATGGTGACGGCTGAGGGCACCGAGACGTCGACGATGGCCCCCCGGCGCAGGGTTTGATGAGCAATAACCGATGCGACCGCTACGAACTTTTCACGAAGATTGGACTCTCCGCCGAGGACGAAAGTTACGGGTGTCGTCATCTTGAGCCTAATTTCGCCACTCCGAGCAATCTGAATGACCGCAACTTGGCGAGCAAAGGCCAGCGGTAGTTGAGCCGCCACCCGAGCCGCAGGACGGGCCCAGGAACGGTAGGCCCAGGGTGCATCAGAGTCCTTCGCCTCGAGTCGAGGCAGGTTGATGCCCACCGCGGGCGGGTCGAGCTGGACACCGTGAGTATCTACGAGAAAGAGTGCACCAGTGGAGTCGGCCGCAACTGCCACCGGTTGACGTTCCGTCACGATCAATGTGAGGCGATGGGGCCAATGGCGAGCGACGCGAATCGACTCGACCCAACGCAGACTTCTCGCCTGATTGGTCGTGACTCGAGAGTTAACGGAAATCATCGGAGGGTTTTGATCTAGCCCAGTGACCGAAATGAGTTCACCAGCCGACTCGTGCGTATTACCCGTTACCTCAATGGATTGGACGCGGAAATAGTTGAGGTGCAACAGGGCGTTACCTCCGGCGACGAGCAACGTCAGTACCACCGTAAAGGTGAGCAAGCGACGAAAGAGTGGACCGCGGACCTGCTTTTTACGGGCCCTACTCATCAAAGCCCACGAATCGGATTTCGGTCACGAGTTCGAGACCCTCACGCCGCAGCACTTCGTCATGCACGTGGCTAATAAGAGCGCGGACATCACTAGAGAGACCTTGTTCATCGGACTGAATGAAATTCGCGTGCTTCTCGGAAACTTGTGCCGTGCCAATACGGTGGCCCTTAAGGCCGCATCGTTCAATAATCGCACCGGCACTTTCATTGACTGGATTACGAAAGACACTTCCTGCATTCGATCCGCCTGGTTGATGCTCACGGCGCCACCGAACAATTTCCTTGAGCTGTTCCTTTGATGTCTCCGCCACTCCAACGTTCAAACGAATCGTCGCCGACAGGACAATGTCTCGGGGTCCAATCACACTTGATCGATAGGCGAAGTTCAAACGTTGCGCTGGGACCACTTCCAAGCGCTGTTCGTCAATTCGCCAAAGTTCAACAGAAGTCACCGCTGCGGCCATATCGCTTCCGTGGCCGCCAGCGTTCATCGTCACGGCTCCCCCAATGGTCCCCGGCACGCCGACGGCCCACTCAAATCCCGTAAATCCGCTGTCGGCAATTCGCCTTGCTGCAACTGGAAGGTCGAGGGCGGCACCGATGGTTACGGCGGCGGCGGTCCCTTCAGTTGGGCCAATTGCAAGGGAGGTAAAACTCTCGCCCAAGTGCACGACCAGCCCGTCATACTCATGGTCAGCCACGAGCATGTTCGAGCCATTACCAAGCACCGTTATTCGCTCACAGGATGCCAGTTCGGCCGCGAGCGATGCCAGCTGCTCGCGGGTATCTATAGTTACGAATCCTCGAGCCGCCCCACCAGTGCGATACGTGGTCAAAGCACCGAAAGCCCCATGCGGTGTCCCGAGCTCAGCCGCGCTCTTCAGTACGTTCTCAATGCCCATCAGATGCCCCGATCAACCAGGTGGCGAGCTCTCCAATATCACCGGCACCGAGTACCAGGACAACATCAGCTTCGCCGTGCCTTGTTCGAATGTAGGTTGCGGCATCTCTGCGGTCCGCGATGTAACGCACTGGTGTGGATGAACGTTCCAGCACCGAATCGACAATGATTTGGCCTGTTACTCCATCGGGATTCGGTTCTCCCGAACTAAAAATATCGGTCACAATCAATTCATCTAAATCTTCGAAGGCGGTTCCGAATTCCTCGGTCAGATTGGTCGATCTCGTAACTCGATGTGGCTGAAACACGGCAATTACTTTGCGGCCCTGGTCTCCGCGAGCCGTCGTGATAGCCGTTCTAATCTCACTCGGGAGATGGGCGTAGTCCTCGATCACCAGCGCGTCGCTTCCGGCGATGGTGCCATGAATTTCGTATCGACGTGGCGCGCCTTCGAAGCGAGCCAACCCTTCAACCACCGCACTAGAGGGAACGCCATTCAAGAGTGCGGTGACCGCCACAATCGCACTATTTACGATGTTGTGAAATCCGGGAACCCGGAGGGCAAGGGCGAGTCTTTCGTCACCAGACATAAGGGCGTATGACGAACCCGTGAGCTCTAGCTCCACTCCCCCGACGTGCCACGTGGCTCTCGGGTCATCCCCAACGGTGACAATCGAGTTCACCGTCTTCACTAACTCGTGTGCCGTTGATCCGTACCAAACGACAACGTGGCGCTTGGTTCTAGAAACTAACTCTCGAAAGGCTTGCTGAACTCCGGCTAAATCGCCGTAGTGATCCAAATGATCAGCCTCAACATTGAGGAGGCCGAGTGACGAAGGGTTTACATTGGCAAAAGTTCCATAGCTCTCATCGAGCTCAAGGACCAATTGATGCGACCCGTATCCTCCGTTTTCGCCAAAACCGATAACCGGTGCCCCGAGTAGCCACGAGGGGTTCTGCTTCGCTGCCTGGGCCACCATGAGATACATCGATGTTGCCGTGGTCTTACCGTGCGTACCAGCCAGAGCCACAACTTCATGGTCGTGGGTTAGGCGAGCAAGAAACTCCGCACGACTAAGCACGGGAATACCAAGGTCACGAGCGGCGATGACTTCGGGATCGTTTAGGGCGACCGCCGGGGACATGGTGAGCACATCGGCGGTGGTGGCGATACCTGTATCGCTCCCAACGTAGACATTCATAATGCTGCTCAGATCAACCAGCGTCGGACTCGCAGAGGAGTCGCTCCCAGTAACCACGCATCCGCGTCCGGCTAGATAGCGCGCCATGCCACTCATGCCAGCGCCACCGACACCGACGATGTGCACTCGACTCGGGGGCCACCCATTACTCATAGTGCGCGACTGCTTTCACTTCTCGGGCGATCTGCTGGGCCGCTGCGGGACGGCCCATATTTTTGGCAGCTGATCCCATTTGTTCCCGTAGAAGGGGGTCGCGAAGAAGGTCATCAATAGCGGCGGCTAGTGAATTAGCTGAACAAACGTCGTCCGGTAACAGGCGAGCCCCTCCAACCTCCACGACCGACTGTGCGTTCATGGTCTGGTGGTCACCTGGCGCATTGGGCAAGGGAACCAAAATCGAAGGAATTCCGAGGAACGTCAACTCGGCCACCGTGGTTGCGCCTGCGCGGCAAATCGCCGTGTCAGCGACAGTCCAGAGGTCGTCCATCGATTCCGCAAATGGCAGAATCAGATACTGGAGGTCACTCGACGGCGGCTCCTGAAGAACCATATTCTCGTAATCGCGCTTGCCTGTGACGTGCACAATGGCGACATCTTGACGATCTGCCCAAAGCCCCGCCAACTGGGATACGGCGTTGTTCACCGTGGTCGAACCCAGCGAACCCGTCATGACGACGACAATATGACGTTGGGGATCTACTCCCAGTGTGGTTGCCGCAATAACTCGCTGTCCGAATTCTCGTGAGATTGACTCAATCGATGGGCGAAGCGGTACGCCCGTGACCGTCCCCCGCGAGGGCAATATTTCGGGAGCGATTCCGAAGCAAATTCGCTGAGCGCTCCGATGAAATAGTCGATGCACTAGCCCCATCGAGGCGTCAAGCTCCACAAAGACCATGGGGCGCCGCAGGACCGCGCCAGCCAAAACCATGGGGAAGGCTGCGTAGCCACCGACAGAGACAATGACGCTCGGACGAATCCGCAAAGTCGTAACGAGGGCAATGCCGATAGACCAACAAACACGCACCACAGCCCCAGTGTTATTCCAAAGAGCAATCGGCGAAAAAGATCGACGAATACCACGACCCGGTAGGAGCAGGAGCCGTTCGTCTCGTGACCCCAGCAACGTTCGCTCCTGTCCACGAC
>JBAXMO010000061.1:0-7742 GCA_037134255.1 Actinomycetes bacterium
TTGAGAAGTCGTCGTTGAGCAGGTAGCGGTAGGGGATACCGGTGGGGATCTCTAGCTCGGCGATATCGGCTTCCGAGATTCCTTCCAGCATCATTCGCACGGCGCGCAGGGAGTTACCGTGCGCCACGACCAACACGGCCCCACCGCGGTTGGCTTGGAGATTGCAGTCGTTCACGATGTTGTTCATGAAGAAGGGAGTGACGCGCTCGACGACGTCGGCCAGGCACTCCGTGTTCGGGAGTAGCTCTGCGGGCACGTCACGGTAGCGAGGGTCGTTGTTCGAGAGACGAGAATCACCATCAGGCATGGGTGGTGGTGGCACGTCGTAACTACGGCGCCACAACTTGAGTTGATCCATGCCGAACTCTTCGGCCGTCTGCTTCTTGTCCTTGCCGGTGAGGTCGCCGTAGTGGCGCTCGTTCAGGCGCCACGAGCGAGTGACCGGGAGCCAGGAGCGGCCGGCGGCGTAGAGGCAGATCTCGGCCGTGCGGATGGCGCGGGTCAGTAGGGAAGTGTGGAGGACCCGTAGGTCGACGCCGGCTTCCTTTAGTAAGACGCCGGCTTGTCGGGCCTCGGCCTCACCCTGAGCGGTGAGATCGACGTCGTGCCAGCCGGTGAAGAGGTTGGCGACGTTCCACTCTGATTGACCGTGGCGGAGAAGTATGAGTTCTGGCATAGTCGTAGCGTACCCATTGGAGTATCCATTTTTCCCAATCCCAAGCGGACCTATAGCCACTCCCGATGCAGCTTGGTCGCCCGTTAGTTTTCTATTGGTAAGTGAGAATTGCTCGTTTGTAGCCGAGTAATTGTATAAATCCGATAACTGGACACAAAGGTATGGGCTGGCATATCCCTTTGTCTTATGGTCGTGTTACATTCTCTTCGAAATCTAATTCGCCAAATATAAAGGAAGCAATATGAAATTTATCGGGAAAAAAAGTATTGCAGGATTTGTTTCTTGCATCGCAGCAGTGACTTTGTTTTTGGGCGTACTCCCCGCCAGCGCGACTTCTAACCGGGTGCAACTCGCTAAAAGCTGGGATGTACTAATAGGTGATTACAACCAGATTATTTCTGGATTACAGTCCGGTAATGAGACCAAGGCTGAAGCGGGTTTCATTAAATTCAGTCGCGATTGCATACCTCTCGCAACGTTCGAGACTTCATTTAGTTACACAA
Source organism: Actinomycetes bacterium (assembly GCA_037134255.1). GTDB lineage: Bacteria > Actinomycetota > Acidimicrobiia > Acidimicrobiales > RAAP-2 > RAAP-2. The sequence goes on from JBAXMO010000061.1 coordinate 1,180, forward strand.
TCAATCAAGATATTTACGCAGTCGCACAACTTGGCAATGCCTGGGCGTGGGTTGGCTACATAACGTTGACTACAAATTCGGGGGTTTCCGCTTTCCAGACTCAGACCAACCGGCTCAAGGTGGCAATGGAGAAATTCGCGCGGGATCTCAAAAAGGGTCTTTAGGCCAGGGGCCTCGCTACCTCGACCGATACTCCGGGAGTTTTCCTCTCGGTGCTGGGTAGAGCTTCAATTCACTTCCCCCCAGCACCGAGTGGCTAGCCCCATGTAGATAGGGCCGAAAGTCACATATGTCACGATTCTTAATAAAAAACTTGACAAGAGGCTTATAAGGTCTGGTATTCTGTACTCTATCAAGGGAAATCCCCAGAAGTACTGGGTTTCCTCTACGTAAGGAGTACATCACATGGCCAAGGCAGTCGGAATCGACCTCGGAACCACCAACTCAGTCGTCAGCGTCCTCGAAGCGGGCGAACCTGTCGTTATCCCTAACGCAGAAGGTGGCCGCACCACCCCTTCTATCGTCGGCTTCTCCAAGACCGGCGAGATCCTCGTCGGTGAAGTGGCCAAGCGTCAGGCCATCACCAACCCCGATCGCACCATCCGTTCCGTGAAGCGCCACATGGGCACCAGCTGGACCATCGACATCGACGGCACCAAGTACACGCCGCAGGAGATTTCGGCCCGCGTGCTCATGAAGCTGAAGCGCGACGCCGAGGCCTACCTCGGTGAGCCCGTCACCCAGGCCGTTATCACCGTGCCGGCCTACTTCGACGACGCCCAGCGCACCGCCACCAAGGAAGCCGGCCAGATCGCCGGTCTCGAAGTGTTGCGCATCGTCAATGAGCCCACCGCGGCCGCCCTGGCCTACGGCCTCGACAAGGGCCCGGCCGAGCAGACCGTGCTCGTCTTTGACCTCGGTGGTGGAACCTTCGACGTTTCCGTTTTGGAGATCGCCGACGGCGTTTTCGAAGTGAAGTCGACCGCCGGTGACACCCACCTCGGTGGTGACGACTGGGACGACGCCGTTATGAACTGGTTGGTCAAGACCTTCAAGGACACCGAAGGTGTCGATCTCTCGGCCGACAAGATGGCCGTGCAGCGTTTAAAGGAAGCTTCCGAGAAGGCCAAGATCGAACTCTCCTCACTGCAAGAGACGCAGATCAACCTGCCCTTCATCACCGCCACGGCCGACGGCCCCAAGCACCTCGACCTCAAGTTGACCCGCGCCAAGTTCAACGACTTGACGGCCGACTTGGTGGAGCGTTGCCGCAAGCCCTTCGACCAGGCCATCAAGGATGCCGGCCTGACTCTCGACAAGATTGACCACGTCATCATGGTTGGTGGTTCGACTCGTATCCCCGCCGTGCAGGACCTCGTCTCCAAGGTCACCGGCAAGGAGCCCAACAAGACCGTCAACCCGGACGAAGTGGTCGCCGTGGGCGCCGCCGTCCAGGCCGGAGTCTTGAAGGGTGACGTCAAGGACATCTTGCTCTTGGACGTCACGCCACTCTCCTTGGGCATTGAGACCAAGGGTGGGGTCATGACCAAGATCATCGAGCGCAACACCACGATTCCCACCAAGAAGAGCCAAACCTTCACGACCGCTGACGACAATCAGCCCTCGGTCGAAGTACACGTGCTGCAGGGCGAGCGCGAGATGGCTTCGTATAACAAGACCCTCGGCAAGTTCCAGCTGGTCGGCATTCCACCGGCCCCCCGTGGCGTGCCCCAGATTGAAGTGACGTTCGACATTGACGCCAACGGCATCGTCCAGGTTTCGGCCCGCGACACCGCCACCGGCACCAGCCAGGCGATCACCATCACCGGTGGCTCGAGCCTCTCGAAGGAAGACATTGACCGCATGGTCCGTGACGCCGAGAGCCACGCCGAAGAGGACCGTCAGCGTCGTGACGAGGCCGAAGTGCGCAACACCGCCGACGGACTCGTCTACTCGACCGAGAAGTTGCTCAAGGACCAGAGCGAAAGCTTCCAGGGCACCGAGCGTGAAGACGTCGAGCGCGAAGTGGCGGCCTTGAAGGAGGCCCTCAACGGAACGGACATCGAGGCCATCAAGTCGGCCACTGAGAAGTTGATCAACGTCAGCCAGAGCTTCAGCCAGCGTCTCTACGAAGAGGCCGCTAAAAACAACGGCGCCGCGGCCGAAGCACCGGTCGATGACGACACCATCGTTGACGCCGAGATTGTGGACGAGCAGTGAGCGACGAAGTAACGCCCGAAGAGTTCGAAGTGCCGTCCACGGTCGAAGAGATCTTGGACGAGCGCTCCGAAAGCGAACAACAGCGCGACGAGTACAAGGACGCCCTGCAGCGACTGCAGGCCGACTTTGAGAACTACAAGAAGCGCGTGGCTCGCACCTCCGAAGAGGTCGTAACCCGGGCCGTTGCTGACGTGGTCGCTAAGTTGCTACCGGTCTTAGACGCCCTCGATCTGGCCCAGGCCCACTTCACCAACGCCGACACCAGCGAGCTGGACTCGGCCGAAGCGAAGGCCCTGATTCAGGCCCGTGGACTCCTACTCGACACCCTGAAAAAAGAGGGTTTGGATCGCGTTGACGCCGCCGGCGTGAGCTTTGATCCCCAGATACACGACGCCGTCATGCACATCGAGGGTGATGGTTCGGGCGGGCAGATCGTCGATGACATCTTGCGCGCTGGTTATCAGTGGAAGGGGACCGTGGTCCGCCCGGCCATGGTTCGTGTGAAGGGGTAATGGCCGAACGCGAGTGGTTTGATACGGACTACTACAAGGTCCTCGGCGTTACCAACGTCGCCACCGACAAAGAAATTACCCGTGCCTACCGCAAGTTAGCCAAGTCTCACCACCCCGACACCAACCCCGGGAGTGAAGAGAAGTTCAAAACCATCTCGGTCGCCTACGACGTGCTCGGTGACGCCGCCAAGCGCAAGGAGTATGACGAGGTTCGTCGCTTGGGTCCGGCCGCGGCCGGACCCAAGCGACGAACCTCGTCGGACTCTTCGGTAACGGGGGCGGACGCCGTCGTCCTCGGGCCCAGCGCGGCGAAGACATCGAAACGGTGTTGCACCTCAACTTTCGTGACGCCGTCTACGGCGTCACCACTTCTGTGAATCTCCCCGGCCAGTCGAACTGTCGCACCTGTGGCGGTAATGGCGCGGCCCCGGGTACGGGCTTTACGACCTGTGTGACTTGCGCCGGTCGGGGCGTCTTGGCCGACGACCAAGGTCCCTTCAGTCTCTCGAAGATGTGTCCGGCCTGTCACGGACGGGGTGGCCGGGTCGAGCGTCCCTGCACCGGTTGTGGTGGATCGGGTCGCGAAGCCTCGTCTCGCAAAGTGCAAGTTCGTATTCCCGCCGGTGTGGAAGACGGCCAACGTATTCGCGTCAAGGGCAAGGGTGGCCCCGGGGCCAACGGTGGATCCACCGGTGACCTCTTCGTCGACGTGCACGTGACTCCCGACGCCCGATTCGCTCGACGGGGTCGACACGTCACCGCCACGACCCACGTCTCTATTACCGACGCCATGCTCGGGGCGACGGCCCTCATTGAGACTCTCGATGAACCAGTGACGTTAAAGATCGCTCCCGGCACCCAGTCGGGCACGACGTTGCGTGTGCGCGGTCGCGGCGTTCCGGCCGGGGGCAAACACGCTGTCGGTGATCTCCTCGTGAGTGTGCACGTCGATATTCCCAAAGCACTCACTCGCGAACAGCAGATGCTGGTGGAGAAGTTGGCCGCCACCTTTAAGAAGGATGAGGACTAGTGAACGAGAGTTTCCGCGCCGTCTACGTAATTTCTGTCGCCGCCGAGTTGGCCGGCGTCCACCCCCAAACGTTGCGTAACTACGAACGGTTCGGCCTGCTCGACCCTTCGCGCACTTCCGGCGGCTCTCGTCGCTTTTCGGACGCCGACTTGGCCCGTCTCCGACGGATTCAAGACCTGACTGACGCCGGGTGCAACCTCGAAGGTGTTCGTCGCATCCTGGCGCTAGAGGCCGAACTGGTCGCCACTCGTCAACAGCTTGCCCTCTTGCAGCAGCAGACCCACGACGCCGTGGCCCAGACCCATCGGCAGTATCGAAGAGATCTCGTGCCGATCTCTCAGGCCATCACCGTCTTTGTAGGTCCCAAGGGGCCACCGCGCCAGGGGTAGTTCCTTCGCCTCGGGGAGTACGCCCCTGTATGGAGGTTCTCTTCGTCGGGCCATGCTCTGGTAGTAAGTGAAGCCGGCTCGGCCGGTCTTTGTAGAATGAATTGTCTTTTGAGTGAGGAGCGCCGTGCCCGCGACCGTCGTAGTTGGAACCCAGTGGGGTGACGAAGGTAAGGGCAAACTTACCGACCTCCTCGCCGCCGAAATGGATTACGTCATCCGATACCAAGGTGGCCACAATGCCGGCCACCGGATTGTCGTAGACGGCGAAGCCTTCGCTCTCCAGCTCGTCCCCTCGGGCGTGCTCTACCCCCACCTCACGCCCGTCATTGGTAACGGGGTGGTCGTTGACCCGGCCGTCCTGCTGAAGGAACTCGACACGTTGATCGCCAAGAACGTCGATGTCTCGCGCCTCATGATTTCGGGCAACGCCCACTTGATCATGCCGTACCACCAAGAACTCGACCGGGTGACCGAGCGTCACCTCGGCAAGAACGCGCTTGGTACCACCAAGCGCGGTATCGGCCCGGCCTACGCCGACAAGGCCACCCGCGTGGGACTGCGCGTGCAGGACCTGCTCGACCCCAAGATTTTCCAGGAGAAGTTAGAGATGGCCCTTCGCGAGAAGAATGCTCTGCTCTCCAAGGTCTACAACCGGCTCCCCATGAAGGCCAAGGAGATCACCGATCTCTACATTGGCGAATTGGCACCCCGTATTGCGCCGATGATTGGCGACACCGTGACCTTGCTGCACGACGCGTTGGCTCGCAACGAGCGCCTCTTGCTCGAAGGGGCCCAGGCCACCTTCTTGGACCTGGACCACGGGACCTATCCCTTCGTCACGAGTTCCAACCCCGTGGCCGGTGGTGCCTGCACCGGATCGGGACTCGGTCCTCGCGACATTTCGCGCGTCGTCGGTATCGCCAAGGCCTACGTCACCCGCGTCGGTGCCGGACCCTTCCCGACCGAACTCGACGGTGAACTAGCCGAACTGCTCGTGGACCGCGGTCACGAGTACGGCACGAACACGGGACGTCGCCGTCGCGTCGGTTGGTTCGACGCCGTCATGCTGCGCCAAGCGGCCCGTCTTAACTCGCTCACCGAAATCGCCATCACCAAGCTCGACGTTCTCGACACGCTCGAGACCATCAAGGTCTGCGTGGGGTACGAGAGCAACGGCCAGCGCTTCGAGTACCCGCCGTACCACCAGTCGACGATGCACGACGTCACGCCGATCTACGAAGAGTTGCCCGGTTGGCTTAGTGACCTCTCCGGCTTCACCTCCTTTGACGAGTTGCCGAAGAACGCTCAGGACTACATCGCGTTCTTGAGCAAGGTCACCGGCATCAAGATCTCCATCGTGGGTGTGGGGCCTGGTCGCGACCAGTTCGTTCAACCCTCGTGAAGCGAGCCGTCGTCGTCGGTTCCGGCGCGCGTGAACACGCGATCGCCTGGGGACTCGCCCGCGACGGTGCTGAGGTAACAGTTACGCCCGGCAATGCCGGTATGGCCGCTGGTGGACTGCGCTGCGTTTCCACGTCGCCCGTCGAGCTCGAAGCCGAGCTCTTTGTTATTGGACCCGAGACCCCGCTAGTGGCCGGTCTGGCCAATACGTTGCGGGCCCAGGGCAAGGTCGTCTTTGGTCCGAACGCCGACGGGGCCCAGCTCGAAGGCTCCAAGGCCTACATGAAGGAGTTCTTGGCTTCGGCCAACGTGGCTACCGCGGCCTACGGTGCCTTCAGCGACGTTGACGAGGCCCTCAAGTTTCTCGACACGATGAAGCCGCCCTACGTGGTGAAGACCGACGGTCTCGCCGCCGGCAAGGGCGTGCTGGTGACCAATTCACTGCCCGAGGCCCAACAAGACGTTCGCGACAAGCTCTCGGGATCGGCCTTTGGCGCCGCGGGGAGCACCGTTGTTATTGAAGAGGGTCTCATCGGCACGGAGTGTTCGCTGCTGGTGCTCTGTGACGGCCACCGGGCCGAGGCCCTCGTGCCGGCTCGGGACTTCAAGCGAGTTGGTAATGGTGACTCCGGTCCGAACACCGGTGGGATGGGGGCCTTCGCCCCACTCGAATCGATGACGCCCGAGGACGTAGAGCGCGTCATGCAGACCATTGTGCAGCCCACCATGCGAGAACTCTCGCGTCGGGGGATTGAGTATCGCGGGGTGCTCTACGCCGGCATCATGATGACGCCCGACGGACCCAAGCTCCTGGAGTACAACGTGCGGTTCGGGGACCCCGAAACTGAAGTCATCGTGCCTCTAATTAGTAGTGACCTTTTCGAGTTGCTGAGTGACGTGGCCCAGGGTTCGCTGCACGCCGCGCCGACGTTCAAGTCGGCTCACGCCGTGACCATCGTGCTGGCCGCTCCGGGCTATCCCCAGGCGCCCCAAACGGGCGATGTCATCGAG
>JBAXMO010000062.1:0-7592 GCA_037134255.1 Actinomycetes bacterium
AGTCCAATAACGACACCGGCTAGTGATGGCTCCACACCGGCCTTGGTAAAGAGGAGCCATTCGAGGATGAGCGCAACGACCCAGAGGGCCGTAGGAATAAATCGGGCGAACTTGGCGACCGCCAGCCCAGCTGCCACGGCGATCAACGTCCACGCCACGTCAGGGGCGTGGGGCCCAGTCAGAGCCAAGGCAATCACTGAAAAGATGTCATCGGCCACGGCCAGCGTCAGCAGGAAGACGCGCAACTCGCGAGGGATGCGAGGTCCGGCTAGTGCTAAAACGCCGAGGGCGAAAGCCACGTCGGTCGCCATGGGCACGCCCCAAGAAGATCTCGCGGGGGTGTTGTGAAAGAGCCAGCCGAACACACTGATGACCAGAGCCGTTCCGAGCATCCCACCCAGGGCCGAAACAATTGGCGCAATCGCTTTACGCGTATCTCGCAGTTGGCCAATTCTGATTTCGTGACTGAGTTCAATGCCAATGGCGAAGAAGAAGAGCGTCATGAGGCCATTGACGACGAGGGAATACAACGTGCCGATCTCCCAGTGATGCAAGAACGCCGGGAGAGACCAACCCAGGAGGCGCTGATACGAGTCGGGGTCGACATTGGCCCATGTCAGAGCGCTCAGCAGTCCCGCCAGGAGTGTGGCACCACCCGCTGTCTCGGCGTGGAGAACTCGGGTGAGAAGGGTTTGCTGAGTGGGCGTGGTCTCGGTGATGGCGAAAGCCTAATTCTTGATGACTCCGCTTGGCATCAAACTGCGGGGTCAGTGAGGCGAAGCTGAAGTTCTCTCACGACCAGCGGAGTAACTTCGCGCAACGTTGCCAGGCAGTCGTCAAAGTCCTCGTCTCGTCCGTAGTACGGGTCGGCGACGTCCATTGAGCCGTGGCCAAGAAGTTCGCGGACCAACAGAACGTCAGCTTCGGGGTGGCGGGCCAAGACATCAGTGCGGTGCTCGCGCGTCATCACCAGCACGAGGCCAAACTCCCGCAAGAGCTCGGCGGAGGCGAAGGCTCCGAGCGTGGCATCGGTCGGCAGTCCGGCCCGCTGCAGCGCTGCGGCAGCTCGAGCGTCCATTGGTTTGCCAATGTGCCAGTTCGCCGTACCGGCACTCGTCACTTCCACGCGCTGGGCCATTTCGGGGATATTGGCGATGGCCTCGCGAAGCAGGATCTCACCTATGGGGGAACGGCAGATATTGCCCGTACAGATAACTGCGACCTTCATGGGTGACTCCCGGCTGGGGCAGGGTGGGCCCTGCTCGTGACAATTGCTTCTTCGCCCGATACGCTACGAGAGATGAAAGGTAGTTCCAATGCCACTTTCTGAACACGAACAGCGAGTCCTCCAGCAGCTCGAGCAATCACTGCGTATTGACGACCCCGCCTTTGACAAGAAGGTCAGCGAAACAACGGTCTATAGCCACGCCGGACGTCGCATCCGCTGGGCACTACTCGGTTTCGTCGCCGGAATGGCCATCTTGATTACCTGCTTTGCCTCCAGCGTGTTCTTGGGGCTCTTGGGTGTCGGTGTCATGTTCGCTTCCGGTGTTGTAATGGAACGCAACCTTCGGCTTATGGGTCGAGCATCGATTTTTGATTTGGGGCTAACACGCCAAGCGCGCGCCGCCACTGAAGGGGCGCAGACTGGCACGCCGCCCTGGGTGCGAAGGACCCGTCGGAACCAATCCGGCGAGTGAACACCAACGAGTGCATCGCCATTGATATTGGCGGCACCAAAGTTGAGATTGCACGCATAACACCAGCCGGTCAAATCACCCGACGGATTCGGCTAGAAACGGCTGACGCTCAGGGCAATCTTTTCGATCAGATCGTTTCATCCCTTCATGCGCTCGATGTCGCGCCAGGAACGCCGATCGGCGTGGGATGCGGCGGACCGATGGAACGGGGTGGCACGTCGGTGTCACCTCTCAATATCCCTGAATGGCGGAACTTCCCTCTGCTCCAGTCGTTGGGAGACATCGCCGGTTCGGCAGTCTCGATTGATAATGACGCCAAGGCACTCGCACTCGCCGAAGGTCGCTACGGCGGTGCCCAGGGGAGCGCGAACTACGTGAGCATGGTGGTCTCTACGGGCGTAGGCGGCGGCATCATTCTCGATGGCCACCTGCTCGATGGTGCCCTTGGAAATGCCGGCCATATTGGGCACCTGGTCGTGGAGCCCGGTGGACGGCTCTGTGCCTGCGGTGTGCGTGGTTGTTTAGAAGCCGAGGCATCGGGTACGGCCATCCGGGCGATGATCGGTGCCGATCCCAAATCTGCCAACGAGGAGATGCGGCGCCGCACGGGAGTCATGGTTGGCCGCGCGGTTGCTTCGGTGGCCTCGCTCCTCGATGTCACACAGTTTTTTGTTGCCGGCTCCGTGGCACTGGGATTTGGTGCGCCATTTTTTGAAGCTGCGAATGAGACGGCGGCCTCTCTCGTCGGGCTGAGTTTTGCTCGGGCCGTTTCGGTACTGCCCTCAACACTCGGTTCGGACGGTCCAATACTCGGTGCCGCCTGTGTTGCTTGGCGTAGCGTGGGGGTATGAGTAGACGCATTCCGAAGGGATTAGCCCGCCATCTGGTGCGCCGTCCACTCGATGCCGTCCCGCTGCTGCGAAGTGCTTGGACGTTTCGCCGCACGAAATGGTGGGCACACGCTCCATTTCTCCCACTGCCTGGTCCGACGTACTGGGAGTTTCGAATGACCACGGCCTATGGTGACCCCCACGCTGTGCCTTCGGCCCTCGAAGCGGTTGAGGCCGCTCGCTGGACCGTCCGTTCTCGGACGGAGAGGTAGGGCAGTCGCATGGGGCGGGTACTCCTCCTTAATGCGACGTACGAACCACTCCAGTTGCTGTCGTCTCGACGCGCCGTACTGCTGTTGGTCGATGGGCGTGCTGAAGCCGTATCGACGCCGCCAGACCCGGAAGTCTGTCGCTCCGCATCGTTAACCGTTGAGATTCCCTCTGTTATGAGGCTCCAGTACGTCGTGAAGTTGCCGACTCGTGTTCGGGTGCCCCCACTTACGCGACGTTCTGTGCTCCAGCGTGACAACCACTCGTGCTCTTACTGCAGTGCCGTCGCCGACACTGTGGATCACGTCCGTCCGCGCAGTCGCGGCGGCAAGAACGAGTGGTCGAACGTGGTGGCGGCATGTCGGCTCTGTAACTTCAAGAAGGGCGATCGACTTCTCGAAGAACTCGGTTGGCGCCTGCGATTCGATCCCCGAGCCCCAGACGGGTACGGGTGGCGGTGGCGCAATCTTGGAGATTCGGACCCCGCTTGGTCCGAGTACCTTCCTAAGGCCTCATGAAGTCCCGCTACGAAGATCTTTACGATTACGACACCCTGCGCAATCTCGAAGAAGCTACGGCTTTCATAGTGCGTATTGACGAGCCCTTCGTGGTACTTGGTGGTTCGCAATCTGATGAGGTCGTACGACCCGACATAGACGACTTTCACCCGGTGCGTCGCCGTCGAGGTGGCGGAGGCGTCGTCTTGCTGCAACCTGATGATCTCTGGATTGACTGGTGGATTCCCGCTTCCGATCCGCGCGTATCTGACGACGTCCGCCGAAACGCTCTCCTGCCAGGCGAGTGGTGGTATCGCGCCATGGTGAACTTTCTCCCAGCGGCCCCCGCGGTCGTCGGCGATGGCGTTTCAGGGCCGAAGGAGCTGCGAACGGCATGTTTTGCCACATCGGGCCCGGGTGAACTCTTCTACGAAGGGCGCAAGCTCGTTGGGGTCACCCAGTGGCACGTTCGTGAGGGCATCTTTCTCTCGACGCTCCTGCCCGCCCGCTCAATCGCGGCGCTGGCCAATCTTTTGGCCGAATGCCCCGAGGGCATGAGAGAAGCACTCGAGGCAGTATTGACACTCGATTCCCTCAATCTGGTGCCAGAAGCTGAGTCCATCGTGGATCGAGTCCTAGGCGCTTCGGCCGTCCAGCATCGCCGAAACCTCATGCTCCTGGCCTAAGCCAAGCCTTAAATTCCCGCTATTTCACTCTTTTCGGGCATTTCCTGCCCTTTCTCGACAATTTCGTGCCAATTTCGATTTGCGCACCCCCCAAAATCTCGCCTACCATGGCACAAATGGCACAAAGTGGAGCAATAAACACACTAAGTGGAGTGAAATGGAGTACATTTGTACTTCAAGAGGGGAGGTGAGCCGTGACGCTGTTTGTAGGCAACTATCGACATTCAATTGATGAAAAGGGCCGACTCGTCCTTCCGTCGCGATTCCGTACCCCCTTTGAAGGTGCCGGGTACATCGCGCCGTACGAAATGAACGTGGTCGGAATCTGGACTGTTGAGAACTTCGAACGTGATTACGAGAAGCGCTTTGCCCGCCTTCACGAGAGCGTGGAGTACGACGAACGGTTCCGTAATACGAACTTTCACACCTACCAAATTGAGATCGATAAGCAGGGTCGCTTTTTGCTGAACCCGCAACTCCGCGAGATGTTTGGGCTCGACGGTGAAGTCGTTTTCGCCGGTAACGGTGACCACATTGAAGTCTGGACGCCGGAAGCGTACGCATCCAGCATCGAAGCCAACGTTGCAATTTTCGCCAAAACAATCGCATGAACCGAGGGGATGTACTGACGAAGAACTTCACGTATGTGAGCAGCGCTGGGATCTTGCGCCGCTCGCCGACTAGCACCGAACGAGCAACCTCCTCCGCCCGCTCGTTGGTGTTTCGCCCCAATACCCATTGGGGCGAGTCAGTCGGCGAGCAGCGAATGACCCGAGTCTTTAATCACGTTCCTGTCCTCGAAGCTGAGGTTCTCGCCGCGTTTCGATCAGTGGCGCCCGGTGTGATTATTGATGCAACCTTGGGCGGAGCCGGTCACGCCAGTGCCATTCTTGCCATGCGTGATGACGTCGCCGTTCTGGGTATTGATCGCGACCCCATTGCTCGCCGGTCCGCCACCGAACGACTCGCACCTTTCGGTGATCGGGCTCATGTGGTCGCTGGGACGTTCTCCAATCTCGTCGCATTCGTACAGAGCGAGAGTGAGTGGATTGCCGGTCGAGAAGTCGTCGGCGTCTTCGCTGATCTTGGCGTTTCATCACCCCAGCTTGATGACGAAGAACGTGGCTTCTCGTTTCGTGCCGACGCGCCTCTCGACATGCGCATGGACAGCACCAGTGGCATTACGGCCGCTGAGTACATCGCTTCGGTAGAACTCGATGAGCTCCGCACGCTCCTTCGCGAGCACGGAGAGGACAAGTTTGCTCACGCCATCGCTAAGTCGATCCTCGCTCGGCAGCCTCAAACCACTAGTGAGCTTGTGACTGCGGTGGAAGTAGTCGTACCGATGGCCGCGAGGCGTCGTGGCAACGTGGCGACTCGTGCCTTCCAGGCCCTGCGCGTAGCGATCAACGAAGAAGTCCGTGAACTCGACGAAGTACTTAATGGAGCGGTGCAGGTCTTGGCAGTTGGGGGAGTCCTTGCCGTCATCTCCTATCACTCCGGTGAAGACCGAGTAACGAAGGAATTCTTGAAGCACCAGGTGACGGGTGGTTGCACCTGCCCCGTCATCTTGGGCTGCGTCTGTGGAGCCGTGGCGACAATGACGGTACGCAAAGGTGGCGCCATTGTCGCTACTGAAGATGAACTCGCCCGTAATCCTCGTGCTCGTTCAGCACGGATGCGTATTGGCGTGAAGGTGGCGCCGTGAGCGTAATTTCACCTCCACGGCGGGTAGCCCTTGAGCCGAAGCGCACCACCCGGGCGCCCGGTAAGCGCGCGACTACAGCCCGTGTTGCTCGTCGAGTCGCCAAGCGTCGGACTTCAGTCACGATTCCCGTTCTTCTGTTCGGACTGGCCGTCCTGACTATTGGCGCTTTGATTTTGGCCAATGCTCGCCAGATGCAGATTGGGGCGATGCAGCGCCAACTTCTGGATGCTCAGTCCAGTTACGCCACGACCGTTGACGCATTTACTCGAGCTGCGGCGCCCGAGCGCATTGCGACAGCCGCCGGTCACATGCACCTGGTGGTGCCCCAGACGGTGATCCAGATTAACCAGGCACCCTTAAATGTGCGCTTGGCACCTCCGCGTTTCGTAGGGGGAGCCTCGGAGACTTCTCGGGTAGTGACGTCGTCACGCATCTCCATTGCAACACCTGCACCAAAGCAGAGGTAGTGGCAAATGAACGAGGTGAACCCCTGGATACACAACCGGGTACGCCCTAGAACGACTCGTCGCATCGGCGTGGTCTGGGGAATCGTTTCACTCCTTGTTCTAGTGATGCTGGTACCAGTTGGGAATCTCCAAATTATCGAGCACGGGAAATGGAAGAGCATCTCCAACGGTCAGGTGCACCACGCAATCACGGTGCCGGCATTACGCGGTGGCATGTACGACCGCTACGGGTCGGTACTAGCGGTGTCGCGGCCGACCTATCGAGTTATCGCCAATAACTTTCAAATTGTTCACCCCCGAGCCACGGCCGAACAAGTCAGCAAGTGGGTAAATATCCCCGTAGGTCGCTTGACCAAAATGCTGAAGCGTAAGTCGGGATATGTTGTCCTCACCAACTCAATGAGTGTGAATGATGGCCGAGACCTTCAGCGTCTCAGTTTGCCCGGACTCGTCATTGAACAGTCAACCGACCGATCGTCACCCAATGGCATGTTGGCCCGTTCGCTTCTCGGATATATCAATGCATCGGGTCAGGGTTCAGCCGGTCTGGAGACTCAGTATGAGTCGCTACTGGCGGGCCAAGCTGGTGAAGCCGAAGGGTTGACTAACCAGTCCGGCTTAGCGTTGCCGGGATCGTCAACCCGCGTAATCAAGAAGGCCAAGGCCGGTATGAGCCTTGAGCTCACAATCGACTCGGCCCTGCAATTCGTCACTGAACAGACTCTGGCGAAGCAACTCCGTCTGACCGGTGGTTACTCCGGGGTCGCCATTGTTATGGATGTACGTACGGGCGAGATTCTTGCCGATGCATCTTTGGTGAACCACGCAGTAGCGGCTGGTTCTTTGACTCCAGTGACGGACTGGGGGTCGAATATTGGTGTTCCTGACATTCGACAGACGATCATGAATCTCGGCATCACCCAGGTCTATCTCCCAGGATCGGTGTTCAAAATCGTTCCGTTCTCAGCAGCTCTCCAATCGGGCGCGGTGAGTCCGATTACTCGGTTCCAGGTGCCTTATTCGACACGCGTTGGTACGCGACTCTTCCATGATGCCGAACACCATGGCGTCTTGAATCTGAGCACCACCGAAGTGCTTAGTCAGTCATCCAACATTGGTACGTATCTCATCGCACGGCAAGTCGGCAAGGACGGGCTCCTGTCACAGGTCAGCCAGATGGGTTTTGGTCACATGACCACACTGGCGTATCCCGGTGAGTCCAGTGGACTGTTGAAGACAACCCAGACTTGGTCTGCGTCCGACATGGTGGCCCTACCTATCGGTCAGGTAAATGCTGTAACGCCTCTTCAGATTCTTGACGCCTACAACGCCATTGCGAACCAGGGAGTCCTCGTGCAACCCAAGCTGGTGCGGGCACTCATTAATCCTGACGGAACCATGAACAATGGAACAATTGGTAAAATCACAATTTTG
>JBAXMO010000063.1:0-7428 GCA_037134255.1 Actinomycetes bacterium
GTTGGGGCGCATCCGTTCGAGGCGGGCCTCATCCACAATGGCCACCTTGCTGCCGGAGTCGCTGAGGCCGTAGGCCAGCTCTTCGCCAGTCCACCAGGCGTTGATCGGCACGGTGATTGCACCGCTGAGCACGGAGCCCCAAAAGGCCACAACCCACTCGGGGAGGTTGCGCGCCGCGATGGCGACACGGTCACCCTTGACGACACCGAAGTCGATGAGACGGTGGGCCAGCGTCGCGGTCATGCGGTAGTGCTGGCTGAAGGTGTAGCGCTCGTCTTCATAGACGAGGAAGTCGGCGTCGGGGTAGCGCAGCGAAAGGTCGAGCACGGTCTTAAGGCTCGAAGGGGCGTGCTTCCAAACGCGGTAGTCCACACCACGAATAGCCACGGTCTCCATTTCGAACATCTGACCTGGGGCCGTTAGTTGGGCGTCGGCTTCGACGATGCTGATGATGTTGTCGGTCATTGGGGAGCTCCTGCGTCTTTGCGAGATTACTTCAGGTCGTTAGGGATAAAGAGGTGGTCGCGGTAGTAGGCCAGCTCGGCGATAGAGGCGCGAATGTCATCCAGGGCCCGGTGAATCGATTCCTTCTCGGGTCGCTTCGTCACGAGGTCGGGGTACCAGCGCTGGCCGAGCTCCTTGATGGTCGAGACGTCGACGTTGCGGTAGTGGAAGTACTTCTCGAGGGTCGGCGTGTACTCCTGGAGGAAGCGGCGATCGGTGCCGATGGAGTTTCCGGCGAGCGGAATGACGCCGGCTTCGGGTGCGACGGACTTTAGAAAGTCGAGCGTGGCCCGTTCGGCTTCGGCCACGGTGATGGAGCTGGCGGTGATCTGCCCCAACAGGCCGGACTTGGTGTGCATGGTGGTGACGAAATCGCCCATGTGGGCCAGTTCCTCGGGAGTGGCGTGAATGACCAGATCGGGACCCTCGGCGAGGACGTTTAATTCGTCATCAGTGACGATTGTGGCTATCTCCACAATCACATGGCGGTCAGGCTCGAGGCCCGTCATCTCTAAGTCCATCCATACCAGCACGAATTGAGACTACTAATTTCCCCTAGACCTAAGAAATTCAGCCTTGTAGCCTTGGGGTATGAATCTCCAGGTCACCAGGTTGTCGCCCTCGGCACAGCTCCCGGTCTACGCCCACCCGGGCGACGCCGGGTGTGACCTCGTGGCCGCCGAGTCGGTGACCATCCCCGCCCGGGGTGGCCGCGCTTTAGTAGGCACCGGTTTCGCCATGGCCGTCCCCGAGGGTTTTGGGGCCTTCGTCCTCCCACGCTCCGGTCTGGCCACGAAGCACGGTGTTACCTGCGCCAACGCCCCCGGTCTTATTGATTCGGGCTACCGCGGCGAAGTACGCGTCTCGCTGGTGAACCACGATCCAATTGCCGACTACGTCGTCCAGGTCGGCGACCGAATCGCCCAACTCGTTGTTCTGGCCGTTCCTACCCTCGCGTTCCAAGAGGTTGATGAACTCCCGGCCGCCACTCGAGGCGCCGATGGATTTGGCAGTACCGGCACATGAGTTACCAACCACTCGACCCGCTCGACTCGGCCTTCGTCACGTTGGAAGTGCCGGGTGCTCCGCTGCACATTGGGGTCATTATCGAAATGGAAGTACCCGACGATGGTCTGGACTCCAAGCAGCGTTTTGATCAACTGAAGGCCAACATCGCGGCTCGCATGCACGAGATCCCCGTGCTGACCAAGCGGGTCATCCGCACACCTTTTGACCTGGCATGGCCCGTCGTCGTTGAGGACCCCGATTTTGATATCGACGCACACGTCATTCGCCGGGCCGTCACCAGCCCGGGGGGCGACGACCAGCTCGACGCACTCGCCGCTCGCGTGATGTCTCGCGAACTGGCCCCCGACCGACCACTGTGGGAGTTGAACTACATCGAAGGGCTCGCTAACGGTCGCGCGGCGGTGATTATGAAGGTCCATCACGCTTTGGCCGATGGTGTTTCTGGCGCCGCGACCTTTGCCGGTCTCTTTGATCTCAGTCCCGAGGTGCGCGTTCCAACGCCGCCGGCCCCACGAACCACACCGATCGAACCGTTGCCCTCACCACTCGAACTTTTAAGCCACACCACGGGGGAGCTAGTCAAGCGTCCCGTGGCACTCATGGAAGTTGTGGCGGCCGCACTCGAACGAGTGGCCGACATGGTAGAGGAGGCCGCCGCCTCATTGGGCGGAGAGAAGGGTGAAGATCACCAACCCTCAATATTGCAAGCCAAGACGACGTCGATTAATGGAACGCCGGGATATGCCAAGAAGTTCAAGCGACTGCGCGTCAGCTTGCCCGAAGTGAAGGTGGCCGCCAAGAGTCGCGGTGCGTCGGTAACGGACTTTGTCATGGCTTCGGTCTCGGGCGGACTGCGCCGACTCTTTGAGGAACGGGGCGAAGAGCTGGCCGCCGACCTCGTGGCCTTTGTGCCCATCAGTGTTCGCAATCCCGGTGCCGAGGGGGAGATGGGTAATCAGATTTCGGCGATGTTGTCTGAGCTGCGCACCGATATTGCTGACCCCGAAGAACGTCTGCGGTTGATTGCCGCGTCCTCGAAGGAGGCCGCGAAGGTGCAGCGCGACAAGAGTGCTCGACTGCTGATGAACTTGGCCAACGCGGCCGGCCCCACGGTGGCCTCGGTGGCGGGACGCACACTCGCGGCCCTACAGCTCTTTGACCACCTCCCCCCGATTGCCAACTTGACGGTCTCCTCGGTGCCTGGTCCGCCGTTCCCGTTGTGGCTCAGTGGACACCGCATTGCGACGGTGGCACCACTGGGGCCGCTGATGGCCGGCCTGGCCCTCAACGTCACGGTCATCTCCTACTGCGATCAACTCGAATACGGCTTGCTGGCCTGTACGCGTCGGGTGCCCGAACTGGCGCTCCTTCGTGACTACATCGAAGAAGAGGCCAACTATTACTTGAAGACACCGGCGCCGGTTGGAGAGAACTAGTAGCAAGGTTTTCGGCTAAAGTGGAAGTCCTGCGGTAGTAGCTCAGTTGGTAGAGCGCAACCTTGCCAAGGTTGAGGTCGCCGGTTCGAGACCGGTCTACCGCTCCAAATGCCCCCTCGAAAGAGGGGGCATTTTCTCGCTCAACCACTCTGAAAGGTGGTCGCCCTAATGATCCTTAACGCAGATGAAGCAGATAACTCTCGGTGGCGCTAGCCATCAAGGTGCCAATGGTCAATTCGGCGTTGTTGCTGAGATGTATACCAACCGTTACTCTCGCCAGACCTAGGGAGTCGACGGTCAGGACGTCAGGGAGGGTGGCCGCAACGGTGTCGTCGGCCGTCCGAACGAGGCCATCACGAGCGGTTGCTTCGAGGCAGCCTCCGATCTCCCCGCAGCTCCCACTGGCGAGCCTGAAGGCAATGTAGCTCGCCAACGATTCTTTGACCAGAACGACTGGCGCGCGCGGCGTGAATGGAAGATCTCGGCGTAGAGAGGCAATGAAGACTGAAAGATTGTTCGCGTAGTCGCGTGCCATCACGGCGTCTAGGGCATCGGACTCTCCCTGGTACCAGTAGGCCGCACCGAGAACATCCACGATGCCGGATGCTGCGTCACGGGTCATCTGCTGACGAACGAAGTCAATCATTTTTCCGTAGAGGTTGCCACCAGCCGGTGGCCAGTCACTGGCCAATGAGGTTCCGGCGTACGCCACCTTTACAACACCGACTACTCCCACGCCATCGCGGTAGAGACGACGGGCGAGACCAAGCTCGGGGCCGAACATCTGAGGGCTGCCGGTGGGTGATACGAAACGTTGGGGCGTAGCTAATGGAGCGAATGAACCATTAGGAGTGTTTGGTACGAATGGCATTTTCCATGTGATCGTCGACAGTCGGTCGGCACCATTGGCGTAAGGCGATTTGAAGAAGTTCACTTTGGTAATCGGGTCGATGGCGTACGACTCGGATCCCATGGCATTGGATTGGCCCGCAACGAGGAGCACTAGGCGAGTAGCAAGACTCCTGGTTGGTGCCGAGGGACGAGAAATATTCATCCCCCGACTAGCCGTCACTCGAAATCTCACAGGAGCGGTTGAGATGGCCGGGACATTGCACGCGGCGCGATCAATTACGACACAAGTGGCGGCGCGCGAACCACCAGTGACGGTGTAGGTCACCCCAGTCCCAGGGACCTTCCCCCACTTCACGACGTAGTAGCCCGGGCCGGCCTTGGCGGAGACGTTGCCTGGCGGAGCGAGTGTCGAGGCGGCCGAGGCCGGAATAGTGAGAGCCAGAGCCCCAAGGAGCAGAGTGACAATCGTTGTTAGTCTCCGCATACTCCTCATCCTCGCAGAGTCCTGCGTTTCATTGGAGCCGTACCGTACATCTCGGCGACTAGATGTGGCGCTCGGCAATCGGGGGGTCCCACCCAATTGCGAATTCCCCGACTGGGGTCGTAACAATCACGGGATTGGCGAAGGGATCAACGATGCGGCGAGGACCCTCGTGACGACTGGCGTCAGCGAAGAGTTTCGCTGCTTCGTCCCATGTGGCCTGGTTGTAGAGAGACAGGTCGTCGGACAGGGCGATAAAGCCCGACGCGGCGAGCGCGGCATCTCGTACGACGATGCGTTCCGACGCGGAAAGCTCGGTATCGGTTTCGCGCAAAGGTACGCAGTCGGGATCTAGAGTGAACCAACGCTGATGAAGCGGAGCCCGCAATATTGAAGGCTCAATGGCATTTCGAGCACTCACCGTGTTTTCTTCAAATCCCGGAAAGAAAACTCGAGGTGAGAAGAACGGTGCCACGTCTTCTGAGACCCGCATGGCGTCAACAAATCCCACGGCACTTAAGAGTGGGCTTCCGCAGCCCACGAGATAGGACTCCTCGCCGATGCCGGCACGGATAGCCGCGAGACCGGCTCGCAAGGCTTGCGCCCGCGACATCGTCGATCCGTGCTGTCGAGTTCCTTGGGTCGCCGCGGCGTGGAGGAAGTCAATCTTGAAGTACTCGTAGCCCTGAGCTCGCAATGTCGCGTACGTCTCGGTGAGGTGGGTGAGAACTTCGGGATTTGAAGTATCGAGTGCAAATATTTTTCCACCCCACCCACCATGAAAGAGGGCCGTGGTTGGTTGACCATTTTCGTTGCGGACGAGCCAATCGGGGTGCTGTGTGGCGAGAGCACCACCGTCGATGGCAAGAAATGGTGCTGTCCAGATGCCCGGAGTGCATCCCTGGGCCTTGACATCAGCCGCCAAGTGGTCCATCGACTCCGCCCAGGCCTCATTCGGTCGATCCCAAACACCGATCTCTGCCTGCCAGCCGTCATCGATCTGGACGACCTCAATGCCGTGCTGGCTAGCGAGGTGGAGATTGTCCCTGATGATTGCTGGCGTTATGGCCGTGAAGTACTGATACCAAGAACACCACACACGCGCACTGCGCCGAAAGGGCCGTGCTTTGGAATGACGCCCCGAAAGTTGGGCAAACGTGTCGTAGGTCTCACCCGGATCGCCCAAAAGGAGAACGAGAGGATCGAGTACGAGAGAGGCG
The DNA here is from genome assembly GCA_037134255.1 of Actinomycetes bacterium. Lineage (GTDB taxonomy): Bacteria > Actinomycetota > Acidimicrobiia > Acidimicrobiales > RAAP-2 > RAAP-2. Next base: position 5,523 of record JBAXMO010000063.1, read on the forward strand.
CCCGAGGCCAAGGTGAGATCGTCGAGCAGCCACTGCGCTGCGAGCGAACCATCCGGATTCACCACAATCGTGCCGAAGGTGACTACTGCAGACAGAAAGCCAATGACCCCACCGTCAAAGACGAGATAACCATCACCCGTTAGTACCTGACCGGGAAGATCGCGTCGTGCGTGCATTTGTCCGCGGAACCACCGAGGCGCTTGCATTCGCTCGGGCCGGACATCGGAGGGCGATGTTCGACGCATTACTGACCAGGACTGGAAACCCTGCTCAATGATTGTCGACGCGTGGTGGGGGAGCGGAACGACGACGACTCCACCGCTGATGGTGCCGCTGGCCGAAATTCGCAACTCGACCATGGTGCCGTTATCGAGGGGTTTTGTTTGAATTTGGATCTGGGCATTCGTCTGGCGACCTTCATGATCAAGGTGAAAGCCCGAGAGATTCATACATGCCATATTTGCACGAACGCTCTAGGCGCAGTGGTTGCGTAGGCTCTTTGTGTTAGAGGAGGAATATGCCGATTCATCCCATGCTGGAACCAGTCCTCGCCTACATGCGAGACAATCCGTCCCCCAATCCAATCGAATTGCCCCTGAGCGAAGTGCGCGCCAATCACCTGGCCACTTCTCTCGCGACCGATAGCACGCCACCGGAGATGGAGATTGTTACGGATATAACGATTCCCACACGTGAAGGAACGGTGGAAGCTCGGGTCTACGTGCCGCGGGGAGTGCGCGGCAACGCCGTCGGTATTTACTTCCACGGTGGTGGATTCGTGCTCGGCACTCTGGACTCCTACGACACCCTCGCACGACGCCTGGCGGAAGCGTCGGGTGTTTCGGTTATCTCTGTCGCCTATCGATTGGCTCCCGAATTTCCGTTCCCTGCAGCGATTCACGATGGCGAAGATGCCGTTCGCTGGATTGCGGAGCATCGTGAACAGTTTGGTGCTCCAGATGCGGGACTGCTTGTGCTGGGGGACTCGGCCGGAGGCTGCATCGCTGCAGCGGTGGCCAATGTCGTCACTCCAGAAATTCCGTTGATCGGCCAAGTTCTGCTCTACCCCACGTTGGGTCCCGAAGTCCTCACGGAGAGCAGTCACAACTACGCCACGGGATACTTCCTCGAGATGGATCATCTTCGACACAACTACACGATGTATCTCCAAGGTTGGATCGATCACACCGATCCGAGAGTGACGCCGCTACTTGCGACCAATCTTTCGGCGAGCCCCACGGCCATCGTTGTCGTCGCTGAGTGCGACCCCCTTCGTGATGAAGGCGTTAACTACGCGGGTCTGCTGGAGCATTTCAACGTCCACGTTGACTTGCTCGAAGCCAAGGGCATGCCTCACTCCTTCTTCAAGATGGGCGGCCTCGTTCCTGACGCCCTCGAGGAGATGACTGATCTCGGCGTGCATATTCGGTCTTTGATTGCTGCGGCCCGATGAAAAACGTCCTCTTCATTACGTTGGACCAGTTTCGCGGTGATGCACTGTCCTCAGTTGGTCACCCATTTGTGAAGACTCCCGTGCTTGACGGCCTCGCAAAGCGGGGATTCCAGCTTCGACGGCACTACTCGCAGTCCGCGCCTTGCTCCCCGGGACGTGCCGCGCTCTACACCGGCACCTATCAGATGAACAATCGCGTGGTGGCTAACGGCACCCCCCACCCGTCGAACTTTGACAATGTGGCCTACGCCGCACGACGCGCGGGTTACGACCCCTATCTCTTTGGTTACACCGACCAGGGTCTCAATCCCCGAGCGGCCGTTGACGAAGATGACGTCCGCCTTTCGTACTACGACGGCATCCTGCCGGGGTTTTCTATCGGTTGCTACCTGCCCGAAGATCAGAGCCCCTGGTGTCAGTGGCTCCAGGAGCTCGGGTACGACGTACCCATGG
>JBAXMO010000064.1:0-7421 GCA_037134255.1 Actinomycetes bacterium
CCTGGTTCGGTCGAAGACTTAGAACGGAGGCTCGTCGAAAGACGCGCCGCCACCTTCTTTTCAAAGACGGCCGTAGTGTCGACAATCATCGTGGGCTGACTACTCATGACCCAGACAACGGGAACCGTGTGCGGTTCGTGACCAGCGTGGAGCAGTTCCACATGAGAGTGGGGATTACGCGAGTCGGGGTAGACGGCACGCATCGTTGCTTCACCAGACGCGAGGTGGTCGGGGTGTGAGGCGTAGATCCGCTCCCAGTTGCGCTCGGGGCTCTGGCAGATGATGAGGTCAGGCTTCGTAATGCGAATGACCCGTGAGATCTCCTTGCGCAGTTCCAACGTCGGCTCCACTTCACCGTCGGGCCAGCCGAGAAAGTGCAGGTCGGTGACGCCGAGCACGGCGGCGGCGGCCGTCTGTTCGTTCTCGCGAATAACGGCTCGTTCGGCCTTGGTGTGAGTGGAAGCGTCGCCACCGGCGTCGCCTGACGTTACGAGGCAGTAGGAGACGTGAATGCCCAGTGAGGTCAACGTGGCGATGGTGCCGGCGGCTCCAAAGTCGATGTCATCGGGGTGGGCCACTACGGCGAGGGCGCGCTTAATCGTGCCGTCATACTCAAAGACGGGAACGGCTTCGGTCATAGAACCGACTCACTCATGTCGGGCTCCCATTCGGCCAGATTCTGAAGGTGGGGGTTGTTGGAGAAGACCTCAACGACCGGCCTCTTCATGGCCAGGCGACGCATCACGACTCCGGCTTCGACGATCTGGTTCCACAGCAGCAGGGACACGACAACTCCGGTGGCACCGGCCCGAGCGGTACGGCCCGAGCGGTGAAGGTAGGCCTTGTGGTCTTCTGGAGGATCGAAGTGCATGACGCAGTCCACGCCGTCGATGTGAATACCACGAGCCGCCACGTCGGTAGCCACGAGCACGTGGAGCTTGTCGGCAGTGAAGTCCGCCAGGGCCTTTTCACGCTGGCTCTGACGAAGGTCACCGTGAATGGCGGCGGCGTCAATGCCCTCCTTCTGGAGTTGCTCGACGAGACGGTCGGCGCCGCGCTTGGTGCGGGCGAAGATAATCGACTTATTGAAAGCTCGGCAGATTGAAGCCGTCACCTTGATGCGGTCCATCTGGTGCACGTTCAAGAAGTGGTGGACCATGTTCGAAACGGTCTGTGACTCTGAGACCACCTCGTGAAATACGGGGTCCTTGAGGTAGCGCTTGACCAGACGGTCAACGGCACCGTCGAGGGTGGCCGAGAAGAGCAGCGTCTGGTGGGGACGAGTGTCGATGCGACGAAGCACCCACTCCACTTGGGGCATGAAGCCCATGTCGGCCATGCGGTCGGCTTCGTCCAGCACGAGGACGTCGAGCTGCGAGACATCGAGCTCGCCGCGGTCACCCAGGTCGATCAACCGACCGGGAGTCGCAATGATCACGTCGGCACCCTTGCGGACGTCTTTGATCTGACGCTCGATGTCGGCGCCGCCGTAAACGGAAACGAGGCGCAGACCAATGGCCTCACCGAGGGGCTTGAGAACATCGAAAACCTGAACGGCCAGTTCGCGCGTCGGCAAGAGGACGAGCCCCTTGGGCGTCGCGGGTCCGTCACCCTTGGGTGCTCCCCCGCTCTCAGCGATTCTCTGGAGCATCGGCAGACCGAAACCCAGCGTCTTGCCGGAGCCCGTCTTAGCCTTGCCGCAGACGTCACGACCAGCGAGCGCATCATTGATGGTCATCGCCTGGATCGGGAAGGCCGCCGTAATACCTTGGGCGGCCAGAGTGGAAACGAGGCCTTCGTGAACGCCAAGGGCGGCGAAGGTCTGTTCGGTAGCGTAAATGTCCGTCTTTTCAGACGGCTCATTGGAAATAGTCACAACAACACAATTCTCTCGGTCGGACCCTGGACCGCTGTAGAGAAGAGGAGCGTGGGCCCAAGCACGTGCAGTGTGCACAATGCTTCGTATACATCGTACCCCGAAGTGAATAAATTGAAACTATTCCTAAGGAGATCACGTGGCCAAACTCGAAGTCGGCAAGAAAGCCCCCGCTTTTACCTTGATTAACCAAGATGGCGAGAAGGTCTCCCTCAAAGACTTTGCCGGTCAGCGAGTCGTTCTCTACTTTTACCCCGCTGACGACACGCCGGGCTGCACCACGGAGGCCTGTCAGTTCAACGACGAACTCAAGGCCTTTGCCAAGCTCGAAACGGTCGTGCTCGGTGTCTCACCGAACAACGAGGCCAGTCACACCAAGTTTCGTGAGAAGTACGGCTTGAAGTTCAACCTGCTGTGTGACCCCGACAAGAAGATGATGGAGAAGTACGGCGCCTACGGCGAAAAGATTCTCTACGGCAAAACCGTTATCGGTGTTATTCGCTCAACCTTCATCATTGGACCAACTGGCACGATTGAGCGAACCTGGTACTCAGTGAAGACCAACGGTCACGCCGCGAAGGTGCTCGAAGCCCTCCAGGGCTAAGCACTACTGGCGGTGCTGGCGCACCTTTTGAATGCGGTGGCGCAGACCAATGACGAACAGCACCACGAGGATCGCAATCACGGGGAGTTGGAACTTATGGAAGACGTTGGAAACGTGTTCCCAGTTCTGACCCGCGGCGCGACCCAACAACGTCAACACCGTCACCCAAATGGCACAGCCAATCGTGGTGAGAATGGCGAACTGAGCACGGTTCATTCGCGCCACACCGGCCGGCACGGAGATTACGGTGCGAACGACGGGAATGACTCGTCCGACGAGGACTGAAACGGGACCGTACTTGGCGAACCAGCGCTCAGCGGTGTCAAGGTCGGCGTGCGTCAACAAGATCCACTTGCCAAAGCGGTCCACAATGGTGCGACCAAAACGAAGCCCGAGAATTTCGTAGGCGAAGATTGAACCAGCTAATGAACCAACGACTCCAACAGCGATCACGGAGTACACGCTCCAGGGGTGGCCGTTGTTGAGGGTGAAACTGGCGGCCGTCATGGCGCCGGCAAAGCCGAAGGTTCCCTCTGAGGGAATGGGCGCACAAGTGCTCTCCACGAAGGCGAGGAAAAAGAGGGCGTACAGACCGTAATGCACAATGAAATTCGTCACCTCCTCATCTTTACTGATTTTTCTACCCAAGTCAGGGAGCGGCGATAAGAATCGGGCAAACTAGGCAACGGGGGTTCACGTGAGTAGTTTTCAAACGTTTGAAGAATTGAGTGCCGACTTCATCGCTGACGTCTTAGGGGCGCCACGCGGCCTGACGTTGCGCACGACCCCCATCGGCGCAGGCCAAGTGGCGAGATGCCTGCGCGTAGAACTCCTCGACGGCGACGAACTCGTTGCCTCGGCCATCGCTAAAGGTCCCTCGGACGACGAAGTCAGTAGATCCACTGCCGCAGCCCAACGGCTCTACCTCCGCGAGACCTCCTTCTACGAGCAGCTAGCCCCAGGAATCGGAACACCGACGCCCACGTGCCACTTTGTCGCTCGCAACGAGCACGATGACTTTCTTCTCATCCTGGAAGACATGACGCCATCGGCCGCGGTTGACCAGTTCGGTGGACTCACTCACGAGCAGGCGACGTTGGGGTTGAGCGCTCTCGCCGAGCTCCACGCGCCAACCCGTTCCATGGCGGACCTGCACGAGGCCGACTGGCTGGGCGGAACTTCTGCGGCACTGGCTCCCCTCTACCAAGCGGTCCTGCCGGGACTCTTTCAAGCCTTCCTGGAGCGTTACGACGCAGTGTTGAGCGATGAGATCCGCAGCGTCGTCACCCAGCTCGGCGCACGCCTCTCAGATTTCTCTGGTTACAAGTCCCCGTACGCCTGCGTTGTCCACGGTGACTTTCGAACCGACAATCTCCTGTTCGACGGACAAGGCGGCTCGGTGCCCATCGCCGTTGTTGACTGGCAGACCGTGGCCGTCAGCAGCCCCCTGCTCGACGTGGCCTACTTCATCACCACGAGTCTCGACGACGAGAGTTGTCGCCGCGATGAACACGAGCTGCTCGATTTCTACCTCGGGGAGATGAGTCGTTTGGGCGCACCCATTGATCGTGTGGACGCGCAGCGAGAGTTCGCCCGCTACACGCTTCAGCCCGTCGTCATGCTCGTCTCCGCGGCCGTGATTGTTGAGCGGACCGAGCGCGGCGACCGTATGTTCTTAGAGATGATTAGGCGCGCCTGCGTGGCCTGCACCCGTTGGGGTGCCTTTAGTGAACTGGATCGCCATGCTGCTGCCTGAAGACGACTACCCCGTTCACCAGACCGTGGCCCCATTGGCGGTGACGATGAACGGCCACCCCAACGCCTACGACCGATTCTTCTTCAACGGCGTCCACGAGGACTACTACTTCGCACTGGCTCTAGGTATTTACCCCAATCGCGGCGTTATTGACGCGGCCTTCTCAGTCCTACAAAACGGACACCAGCACAGCGTCTTTACCTCCGACGCCCTCGCCGGTCGCGTGACCCAGGTCGGACCGATCACCATTGAGATCGTGGAACCCATGCGAGTGAACCGCATCACGGTCGACGCCCCCGAGCAGGGACTGCGGGCCGAGCTGCTCTACACGCAAGCCACCGCCACCATTGAAGAGCCCCGCCAGACGATGCACGACGGCCCGCGAATCTTCATGGACGTCACTCGGGCCACCCAACTGGGCACCTGGACGGGATGGATTGAATCACCCGAGGGACGCATCGTCCTCGACGGCACCACGAGTGGGACCAAGGATCGCTCCTGGGGTATTCGACCCGTTGGTGAGCCACTCCCTGGAGCACCGAGCACCCGTGTGCCGCAGCTCTGTTTCTTCTGGGCCCCACTCCTCACCCCCGCTGGTGGGCGCCACGTCATGAGCTTTCAGGATGGCGAAGGTCGCCACCTGCACCACTCGGGTGGCATATTGCCCCTCATTGGCGGTGGTGAGGCAGTGCCTGCTGACGGCGAACTGGCCTTCACGTGGCGACCGGGCACACGGTGGATGGACCGCGGTTCCATGACCAGTGGTGCTGAGACCTACGACCTCGAACCGATTGCGCGATTCCATATGAGGGGCGTTGGCTACGGCCACCCCACCTACGGCCACGGAAAGTGGCACGGTGGTCCGCTGACGGCCGGGGAGTCACTGACGCTTTCCGAACTCAATCCCCTCGACTACCCGAACATTCATGTTCAGCACGTTGTTCGCGTCAATGGAACCGAGAGTGGGCTCGGCGTGGTGGAGCAACTAGTTATTGGACCCTACGCCCCGGCTGGATTAACCGGCCTGCTCGACGGAGTTTCCTGAAACGACCCGATGTAGTCCACCAGACGACGTCATTTCAATTAGTCAAGAACCAATGTCGTTGGGTTCAATCTCAATAGTGCGAGGAAGATTGGATTTTGACTCTGAGCTTCAGCACCGCTCTAGTGCTGATGGACTGAGCACCAGTAGGTCGTTCGACCACCGATGGTCGCAAGAAGCATCTCTCCACCATCACGAGGGCAGACACCGCCGGGAAAGCGACCTTCCATGTGGTCACCGGTATGGCTTCCACCACGCCGTTGCAACGTCTTCATTGTTTGGGTCCAGGCCTTAAACAGATCGTCGCGTTCCACGAGAGTCAACGTGGCCGTTCCTCGTCGGGGATCGATGCCGGCTCGAAACATCATCTCGTCACCCAGCAAGTTGCCAACTCCGGCCACCACTTTTTGATCAAGCAGGCGTGCCTTGAGGGCCGGCCCATCGCCACGTTTGATGTGCAGCACCTGGTTGAACTCTTTGCGCTTGATGCGTAGAGCGTCGGGGCCAAGTTCACTGAGATCAGGGTCAACTTCAACGCGCCCCAGGCGACGGGGGTCGTGGAGGACAAGTTTGCGACCATCTTCGAATTCGATACCGGCTCGAATCCACGACGAACGGTAGGTGTGGGGGCCGTAGAAGAGACCGTCGATGCCGGCATCACTATCGAGCAGGAGCACGCCCGTCATACCAAAGCGCATCCCGAGTCGCAGCCCATCTGTCTCGAGCAGCATGAGTTTGCCTCGGCGATCGGTACCAGTGATAGTGAGGCCCTTTATTGAACGTGACCAAAACGAGGTGCTGGGCAGTTTCTTGGCGGCGTACTGGTCTGAAAATCCTCGACTGATGCGTGCCCCCACGACGCGCTCGGCGAGCGCGCGGTAGGACTCAACTTCCAGAATCTCAGGCATCGCTACGCAGGGTACCGGAACTGTGTAAATCAAAAAACGCGATAGCGAATGGCTAGAGTGAATTGATGAGCGCAGAAAAGCCAAACTGGGATGAACTCTTTACCGAAGTCGTAACTTCGGGGCTGTGCACTGGTTGCTCGGCCTGCATCGTGAGCTGTCCCCACGATGTTCTGGACTACAACGACCAAAACGGTGTCTACCGCCCCTTTCACATCGAGGCCGATGGCACGACCGATCACTGCACGCACCTCACCTGCACCTCTTGCACGCGAGCCTGCCCTCGTTTCCGCGGCTGGGAGGGCGAAATCGACATGCAACGGTACGGTCGCATTCGCACCGACGAAGAAGTATTCGGCATTGGCGACGTTTTTCTCGCCCGTTCCAAGGATGAGGGTCTCCACACCGCCGGACAAGACGGTGGCTTTGTCTCAACGCTCCTTTCCTACGTTCTCGAAAACGACATCATCGATGCGGCGCTTGTCAGCGGGCTCGAGGGTGACGGTTCAACCTGGAAGGCCGAACCTCGCGTTGTCACCACCCGCGAAGAAGTGATCGCCACGGCCGGTTCGCGTTACACCTACTGCGCCAATCTCCTGGCCTACCCCAAGGCCGTCGAAGCCGGAGCCGAGCGCATCGCCCTGGTCGGTATGGGCTGCATGGCGTCGGCTCCCGGGGTCATGCAGTCTCGCAAAGCCGGCAAAATCGCCCGACGTTTGTCTCTCACGATCGGCCTGCTCTGCTCGAAGACCTTTGACGACGCCATCTTTGAAGAACTCTTCGCCGCCAAGTACAACATTCAGCGTCAAGACATCGCGAAGATGAACATCAAGGGTGTCTTTCAAATCTGGATGAAGGACGGCTCGTACCAAGAAGTGCCCCTCAAGGAAGCTCACGCCTACACCCGATCGGGCTGTGAGCAGTGCCCCGACTTCGCCGCTGAGCACGCCGATCTCTCCACCGGAGGCATCGGCGCATTTGCCGACTGGACGTTGGTCATCGTCCGCACGGACCAGGGTCGCGAACTTATTACTGCACTCATTGACCAGGATCTCATTGAGACCAAGCCGGGTGATGAAGATCCCGGCGCCATCGCCCTTCTTCACAAGCTGGCGCGTCTCAGCCGCAAGCGTTGGCCCGAAACGGCCGATGCCGGACCACGGCGCATTCCCGTTACTGCCGGATAGGTCTCCCGAGTCTCGTAGATTGACGAAGTGCCTTCCGCCCCCGCAATGACC
>JBAXMO010000065.1:0-7126 GCA_037134255.1 Actinomycetes bacterium
CAACAGTTGGCTCGGCTCATGGCACTTAAAAAAGAAGAGCCCCGAGGGGGCAAGATCATCATCTGGCACGGCGAACCGGGCACCGGAAAGACGAATGCCCTCCGTGCGCTTATGACGGAGTGGAAATGGGCTCAGTCCGAAATCATCTCGGACCCCGAGACTCTTCTCACACGAACGGACTACCTCAACAATCTCGTCGAGGCCAGCAACCCCGATGGAAAGACGCGCCTCCTCATCGTGGAAGACAGCGACAGTCTCTTGGTCGCCGACGGCAGTGCCGGCTCGCGCTCCCCGGGCATGGCGCGCCTCTTGAACGTGGCCGACGGCATCTTGGGAATCCACCAGGACCTCATCATCCTCTTCACCACCAACGCCGCACCCAATCAACTTGACGCCGCTCTCTCGCGACCCGGTCGCTGTTTGGCCCACATCAAGTTCAATCGATTCGAGGCGACCGAGATTAAGGAGCGATTTGGCGAGAACATCCCCGATCCCAAGACGAGCATGACGCTCGCCGAGATCTGGGGCGCCCGTTTCGAACAGGTCAATATCTTCGATGACTCCCACCCCGCCATGCGGGGCCAGTACCTCTAACGGTAGCCGGCAAAAATGTCGGTGACGACGCCCTCGAGATTGTTGGGGTTCGTGGCCCGAACGAACCATTCGGTGTTCATCGTCTGAGTAAAGCGCTCTTTGCCCATCTTCATCCAGAACGAGTCCTCGGTGATTTGGCTGGCGTGCGCTACTAGCGCATCGAACTTCAGCGGCGTGGTGGCGGAAACGTCAATGGCGGCGGCAATCAACTCGTCGGCCGTGCCGAAATCGACTTCTTCCTCCGCCGCTTCACCGTTCGCCTCTCGCTCTTCGCGCATGCGCTCACGCCAAGCGCGAAACACCGCCTTGGGGATGGCGTTGAAGTAGACCGTCGGCTCGTAGTCAAGCGACTTGATGGCCTCCATGGTGATGCGATGCGCCTGAATGTGATCGGGGTGGCCGTAAAAACCAAAGTCGTTGTAGGTCATGATGACCTGGGGTCGCTCCTCGAGAAGAATTTCCAGCAGGCGGGCCGCTGACTCTTCGAGTGGCGTACGCCAGAAGCTCCGAGGGTCTTCGTTCTGGGTCCAGCCCTCCATGCCCGAGTCGCGATAGCCCAGCATGGCGAGTCGCTCAATTCGCAAAATCTCGACTGCTCTATCTAGTTCGAGACGGCGCAAGGCCGCGACGGCATCACCATCGTGATCATCGTGCTCCGGCTTATTCCCGTGGGGGTCATCACCGCACTCACCATTGGTGCACGTGACTAAGACAGTTCGAACCCCCTGTTCGGCGAGCAGGGGGAAGAGTCCGCCAGTGGAGGAGGCTTCATCATCGGGGTGGGCGTGGACGGCGAGAAACGTCAGGCGCTCGGTCACGTCAAAATCCTCCAAAGAGATCGGTTTGGTCATTGAGGGCCTCTCGACGTGACCAGCCACGTTGATAAAACTCCCGACCAAAAAGGTTCTCAAAGAGTAAAGGTGCCAGGGCCACAATCTCCGCGTTATCAGTCTGCGAGGCGTGCGCGGCGATCGCGGCACGTTTGCGCTCGGAATACGGCGCCGTCGGGAGCGAGGTGCTCACCAGGTTGTCCGGGGTGCCCTTGGCCGTTGTAACCCAGGCCGGCATAGAGAGCCCACCCTGTTGAGCCAGGTCGCGGACTTCCTGACGGGCCAGCTGCGGAATCACGGGGTAGTAGAGGCGCCCAACTGACCTTGACTGTTTCACGGCGGCCATTGTGGCTTGATGGGCGTGAATGTGGTCGGGGTGGCCGTAGAAACCACGCTCGTCGTAGGTCAGCACTACTTCGGGCTGTTCTTCTTCGATCACGGCCAGAATCTGCGCGGCAACCGTGGCCACGGGCGTCGCCACAAACGAGTCGGGCTCTTTATTCTGCGGCCAACCGGCCATTCCGGAATCGTCATAGCCCAGTTGAATGTGGCGAGCTACGCCGACCATCTGAGCGGCCACTGCGAGTTCACGGACACGAGTCGCCACGGTCCAGATCGGATCATGGTCTGGGTGGTTGCCCCCGTGGTTGTTCTGATCGATACCTAGTCGACCGTTAGTGCAAGTAATCAACACAACGCGGTAGCCCCGCTCGGCGTAGAGCATGGTGGCACCGGCCGTGAATATGGACTCATCGTCGGGATGGGCGTGGACGCAGAGCAAGGTTTGTTGGGACGCACTCACTGATGAACTCCCAACTGAATCATGCGCCACACCAACATGACGCCAGCGACGACAAGGTAGACCGCCACGCTGCGCAGGAGGAAACGCCGACCTCGACTCATCGGCAGGGGCGTTACGAGCGCCAGTCGCGGCATACGCCAGTCGGCTCGTTTGATGTCATAGGTCGGGGCGGGACCAGTGTGGATAAAAGTCCACGGAACCAGAATCGCGAGCACACAGCCCACCACGACGGAGAGGTCGACGAGGAGACGCATGACGTTCACGTTAGGGAACAGAGTGGAGACCATCAACGTGACTGACAGCGCAATGAGTGCGCCAATGACTACGGTGGCGATGGCATTCATCCAGCGGGTGTTGGTCCACGGCCCTAGAACTTCGCGGTCATTCGCAAGCATCAACACGAAGATTGTGGTGCTCGGCAACATCAGGCCGCACATGGCCTGGACGGCCAACGTGATGATGCCGAGGGGGGCTCCAGGCAACAGAGTCACGGCGCTGGCTACGGCCAAAAGTCCGGCGAAGGCTCCGTAGAACCCCTTGGCTTCCGACAGTCGAGAGTCGAGGCCCTGGCGTGAACCCGTGAGATCACCAAAGGCGTAACTACTGGCCAGGGTGACGGCCGCGGCACCGATGATCGAAGCGTTCAGTAGCAAGATGGCGAACATCGCCCCCGAGCCGTGTCCCACGTAGCGAGCGAAGCCCTGGGCCACGCCGAGCGCATCGGTATAGCTCGACATACCGCCGTGCGGAGCGAGACCGGCCGCCGCAGCCACGATGATGGCGCTCGCACTGACGACCACGATGATCGATCCGAGCAAGGTGTCGACGCGCTCGTAGTTGAGCCATCGAGGCGTAATGCGCTTGTCAACGATATTGCTCTGCTGAAAGAAGAGCTGCCACGGGGCCACCGTCGTACCGATGATGGAGATGATCAACAGAATGCCGCCCGAGGTCGCTCCCCCGCGAATACTGGGCATTGTTAATCCGTGCATCGTGGCGTGACCACTGGCGTTGGTGACGAGGAGTAACGGAACAATCAGAACGTTGACCGCCACGAACAGCATCATGAGTCGTTCCCAACTACGGAACGTGCCAGCGGCCGTCACTGTGAAGAGCAAGACGGCGGCGAGCGGAACCGTGATGTAGGCCGGCGCACCAAAGTAGGAGGTCGAGAGAGATATGCCAATGAACTCCGTGATGAGAATGAGAAAGTTCAACAACAGAATCGATCCGGTGGCCAGGTTCCCCCAGCGACGTCCAAGGCGCTCTCGTATCAGTCGGCCGTGGCCCAGGCCCGAAACGGCACCGAGTCGGGCCACCATTTCTTGGTTGACCATCAGAACGGGGATGAGCAGGGGCAACGTCCAGAGCAGGGAGTAGCCAAAGTTCTGGCCCGCTTGGGCGTACGTCGAGATTCCGCCGGCGTCGTTGTCACCCACCATCACGATTAAGCCGGGGCCCACGATGGCGAGCAGCGTTAGGAGACGAGCCTTGAATCCACGACGAGATTCGCTGTCGGTGGCCCGGATGGTCCCGAAGGCGCCGGCGATGTCATTTTCTTGTCCCTGCTTCGTCACTGCTCACCTCCTTCATGTCAACTAGTCGTGGCGTTACAAAGGCCACGGTGACACGGCTTGGCGAACTAGGCCAAGGACCGCGACCCACGAGGCCGCTTTGGGGCACTCACGCGCCCCGGGGTGGTACTTGGGGGCTTCATCAGAACCCCCTCAGAGTGTGGTTGGAGAACTTCATTCCGAAACCGTCGACATTCCGAACTCTCGACGCCAGCCCTGGGGCATGAGGTCTTCGAGCACATCATCAACCGTGACGACGCCGATCATCGCGCCACCGTCTTCGGCCACGACGGGCACGACTGTCAAGTTGAAGTCAGTCATGGTGCGAGCCACACGGTGGAGGTCCCAGTGGGGGCGCACATAGGCCAAGCTGGCGTGCGCATGCGCAATGGCGAGATCTTGGGGACGAGAACGCACGAGGGCCACAATCGATACGGCGGCCACGGGGTGATTGGCCTCGTCTACCAAGAAGACGGCCTGGAGCGTTTCGCCTGGCGCCGTGGAATCTCGTAGTGCCTGAAGAGCTACTTCGGCGGTGACCGTGGCGGGCAGCGAACAGAAGTCGTTCAGCATGAGACCACCGGCGGTATCAGCGTTGTAGGTCAAGAGGTGACGAACCTTTTGCTGCTGTGGTTCAGGGAGCTTCTCTAATACCGAAAGTCGCCGTTCCTGTTCAATCTCAGAAATAAGGTCGGCCGCATTGTCGGCCGCCATCCGCGAAAGCAGCCGGGCGGCATCGGTATCACTACGGGACTCAAGAAACTCCAACTGGTGTTGAGTATCCAACTCCTCAAAGACGTCGGCCTCGAGCTCGCGGTCCAGGCCGACGGCCTCGATGATCTCTTCGCCCTCTTCGTGTGAACCCTGCTCGACGAGGTCCGCAATCTGCGATGGGTGCAGTTTCGCCAATTTGCGATACGGGATGCGGAGACGAGCCGAAGGAATGTGTGAGACGAAGGGTTCGATGGAGGCGAAGTCCACGATGGAGGTAGCCGCCAGATTACGTCCGAGCGGGCCCAAGATGCGGCGCAGCATGGGACGACGTCCCGGGTCCACGCCCACGACTTCCCACGTCCCGTCGATCTCGGCGATTTCAATCTCGTTACCGGTAATCAAACGGCCATGCACCAAGTTGATGACGTGGCGCGCGAGTAGGTCTTCGGAGAGCAGAATCTCACCGGGACGACGCTCAAACCGTCGTAGATCGATTCGATTTCCTTCAAAGCACATCCGGCCGGCGGCGAGTCCGCCAATCTTGCGAATGGGGACAAAGAGGTCGCGGCCCTCGATCCGAACGACGGCCCCAACGACTGGGGGGTGGGCGTGGTCTCCCACCCGGGCCACGAGGTCGCGAACACGGCCGATGCGGTCACCGTCTACGTCGTAGAACGGGCGCCGTAAGAAAGTTGAGAGGTGGTGAATTTGCTGCATGACAGGTGCCTTGTTGCACCCTTAAGGCTACTCCTCAGGGGAGTTTTGCCCAATTGTGCAAGTGGACCCCGGCAGGCGATGGCGGTTACGGGCAACCATTCGGTACATCGCCTCCGACACGATGGTGATGCCAGGCAAGGTAATCATCCGACCGAGCAGCGGCCAGCCCGCGCGGCACTGGCGTAGGGCTGCCGCTACGGCCCGCGATCCTTGGTAGGTCGTGGTGCCGTCAATCACACAGACCGCATCAGCGAGGTTTTGGCGAGTGAGTGACCAGCGCACGAGTTCGTCATCGCTCACCGTTTGATTGGTTCGAAACGTGATGGGGTCTCGAAGGCGACGTTGAATCCAGAGGGCGCACTGTTGGCAGAAACCACACGTCCCATCGAGAACCAAAATCACGCGAGTTCTCCGATAGCCGCTACAACCTGCTCAACGTCGGAGTCAGAAATCCCGGCGTGGACCACTAAGCGGAAACGACCGGGAGCGACCGTGCCGGCCAGAATCCCGCGTGACTCCAACTGCTCGACGAAGTGGCGCGCTGAGGGGTGATTAAAGGCCACGATGTTGGTCTCGCACTCAATGGCCCGATAGCCGGTGTCGCCGAAGCGATGCTCGGCCGCGTCAGCAATACGACGAGCTCGGTGGTGATCGTCAGCGAGGCGCTCAATCATGGTGTCAAGAGCCACCAGTCCGGCCGCGGCGAGGAAACCCGCTTGACGCATACTGCCCCCAAGACGTTTGCGCTCGATTCGTCCTCGTTCCATGTCCTCGACCGAACCGGCGAGGAGTGAGCCGACGGGGGCACACAGCCCCTTCGAAAGACACGTCATTACGGTGTCGACTTCGGCCGCGTACGTCGCTGCCGGAATGCCACTAGCCACCTGCGCATTAAAAAGACGGGCGCCGTCCATATGCATTAGAACTGACGTGGCACTACGCAGTGCTCGGAGTTCCTCTAGGGGGTAGACCCGACCCCCGGCGAACATGTTGGTGTTCTCCACCACGATGGCCCGCACGCCGGCCTGGTGATCAACTTCGGCATCGATGCGATCAAGCACTGCGTCACGAGGCAAAAAGCCGTCGTCATCTCGAAACGTGGCGAACTGAATCCCGGCGTTCTTGGCCGAGGCGCCCATTTCAAAGGCCACCACGTGGCTGGCGTAGCCAGCCACCACCGTGTCACCGGGAGACGTGTGTAGTCGCATCGCGATCTGATTAGCCATCACGCCGGACGGCACGAAAATAGCGGCGTCCTTGCCGACGAGCTCGGCGTAGCGAGCCTCGAGGGCCCGCACGGTGGGATCGGCGCCAAAGCCGTCGTCCCCCACTACGGCGTGAGCCATGGCCTCGCGCATCTGGTCAGTGGGTTGCGTCACGGTGTCACTTCGCACATCGATGAACTGATCCATAGCGTCAGGCTACCGAGCCGCCATAGGCTCACTACTCGTGAACCATCTCAACCCAGAAGTCCAAAATGTCCACGACGCCCTCGGTATTGAAGTTATAAAGGCCACCCCCGAAGAGGTCGTGGTCCAAGTCATGGTCGGCCCCAAGGTGCACCAGCCTTACGGCATCTTGCACGGTGGCGTCTCGGCCCTGATTGCCGAATCGGCGGCCTCCATTGGTGGCGCCATAACGGTCGGCCCCGACCGCATCGTGGTCGGAACCGAGCTCAATTGCAGCCACCTGCGCTCCATGCGCGAAGGTCTCCTGACGGCTACGGCTCGGCCCATTCGGACCGGCAGGACCGTCCACGTCTGGGCTATCGACCTCACCGATGAGAACGGTCGCATGATCTGCATCGCCCGTTGCTCTCTTGCCGTTTTGGATACACCAAAGGCCTAGGTCCGTCGAGCCTAGGATTTTGCTTGATGACGGGACGGTCCTAATGG
>JBAXMO010000066.1:0-7094 GCA_037134255.1 Actinomycetes bacterium
ACCAACATCTACGCAGAGTCCTCCTATGAACTCTGCAGTTCTCCACACCATTCGAGTAGCGCCACGCTCGATGTCGACCACGATGATGGCTCGGCCCTCTTCTGGTCCGAAGTCAGCCACGTACGCAAACTCGCGCTTGGACCATCGAACCGGAAAGCCCTGCTGTCGACCTTCCACCGGAAATGATCGAATGAAAAGACCGCTGTCGTCATACAGCTGGATGACGTTTCGCGATGGAACGAGACAGAGTGCTCGATGAGCCCCAAAGGGAGTCCAAGCTGGAGCGCCATAGCCGTAGAGACCGCTGGCGACTTTCTCGGTCGCAGCACTTATAGGTCGCCACTCCCCTCTGCGGAAGCGCCAGAGTTGTGCGGCGCCACTCTCACCAGTGTTACGCAGAACCCCAACGGCCTTGCCCCATGCTCGAACGGCAGCAAAGGTGGGTGACACAGATGTGATCTGAGCCGGAGTGAATGAAGGCGACCACTCTAAAAAGCAACGCTCCTCCACGAGTTGATTGTACCGAGCCTCTAACCTCACACTGTGCGAGCGTTCGTGATTTCTGCTGCAGATGACCAGGTAGCCACAACGGTTAGAAACGACCTCCCGGTCCCCGATGGTGACGATGTAACTGTCGCCGTTGAGTGGAGCGGCATCAACTACAAAGACGCCATGGTGGTGGCGCCCAGCAGTCGAGTCCGACGTTCATCTACGCTCATCGGAGGTGTTGACGCCGCTGGGACTGTGGTTGCGTCCAACGCCACTGACATCGCCGTTGGCGATCGCGTCGTTGTTCACGGCGGCGACATCGGTGTCGGAAGAGATGGTGGCTTCAGCGAATTCATTAGCGTCCCTCGTCGTTTCGTCAACGTGCTGCCCAACTCGCTCACCACGCGAGAGGCCATGGTTGTAGGGACTGCGGGCTACACGGCGTTTGCGAGCCTGATAGCCCTCGAACAGCGAGGCCTTAAACCGAGCGATGGCGAAGTTCTGGTGACAGGTGCGACGGGCGGAGTCGGCTCTTGGTCGGTAGTAGCCCTGTCTGCCGCGGGCTATTCGGTCGTCGGCTCCACGGGCTCGAGGGACGCACAGCAGTGGCTTCTCGAAATGGGAGCCACGCGCTGCATTGGACGAGACGAAATTGGGGACAAGCCCGATCGCGTCTTAGGCAGTGAACTCTGGGCCGGAGCCATTGATTGTGTCGGTGGAGACACACTGCATCAAGTGCTGCGGACGCTTAGTTACGGGGCTGGTGTGGCCGCGAGCGGTCTCGTGGCCAGTGCAGATCTGGCGACCAACGTCTATCCCTTCATTACCCGCAATGTGGCCCTCCTCGGCATCGACGCCGTCAACGCGTCCCACGAGACTCGCACGAGTGTTTGGGACCTGGTGACCAACACAATGCTGACGAGAGCCTTCGAGCCTCTCATTGCCTCAATAGTTACCCTCGAGGAGATTGATGGAGCGCTCGCCCTAATCGCCCAAGGTCAGACCCGAGGGAGGATTCTGGTCGATACTCGCGCTTAGCGAAATACTGGTGAGACAAAGGCACTCGGACCACTGCATTGCGAGACCAGGTAGGTCGCAGCAATGGGGAGCTCCTGGCGAATGGCACCACTCAGCCAGCTCACCGTGACCGAAGTTGCCAGATCACAGCCAGAACGGTCCGAGAACGAAATAGCCACCGTGGCACTCTCCTGGACAGCCAGCGTGACACCTTTGCGAGATTTTGTAATCGCGCCACCGTCGGGCTTCGTCATTTCTGCCAGCACCGGTACGCGCGAGAACTGATCAGCGGTAGCTGATATGTCGGTACCCATCACCACATCAAGCCAGGTGGGCAGAGTGCAGGTCTCTTGGGTGTTAGTGACGGTGATCCATGCGTATACCGTGCCGGCACCGGCGGTTCCGTCCACCCATGTCCCGTGGAGCTGCGCCGCCGAACAAGCCGAAACCGCCGGCAAGCTCGTAGTGGTGGTACTTGCTCGAAACAGGTCGCCTCGGCCCACCACGAAGACCAATGCGAGCGCCAAGACCATGGTGAGTGTTCGTAGGAGGCGCCTCACGATGCACCTTCGTTTTTTCCGAAACCATCAAGGAATTCGTGGAGTTCAGCCACGAGATCTTCCTCTTCTACTTCCGATTCACCACCGAGAAACTCTTCATCATCATCTTCGTCGGCTTCAAAGACCTGGGCCTCGGCGTCCATCAATTCGTCATTCACCAAGATGGGGGCACCAACGCGGAGGGCGAGCGCCACAGCATCGCTTGGTCGGGCCGAGATAGTGACCTCAGCGCCGTTAACGAGCAGTCGCAAAGCGGCGTAGTAGGTACTACCGACCAGGTTTTGAATTTCAACGTTAAATACTTTGCCGCCTAGGGCCGAGATGATCTCGCCCATCAAGTCATGCGACATCGGACGAGGCGTTTCAATCTCCTGGAGGGCGTAGGCAATGGCGGCCGCCTCCGGCTGGCCTATGAAGATAGGCAGTATTCGATTTCCGTGCACCTCTTCGAGGAGGAGAATCGGTGTAGCGGACGCCACATCCACGCTCACTGTCCGAAGAACGACTTCAATCATATAAAGAGACTAGACCCGCTCTCGATGGAGCGAACGCCAGTGTTAGAGAGGCTTGGCGACAGTTGCCGAGTAGATGGCATTACGGAGTGCAGAAACCTCGGATGCGACACGGGCGGCCTGAAGTGCACGCTGAGCCTTAGGCAAGCTGTGGAGTGGCACTGTTAGATCCCGTACGAAATCCAGTTCGAGCTGAACAATCCGACGAAGGGGCGTCAACTGTCGCACCGCGACACCTTGTGCGAGTAGCACGGCTGCTCGCTGGGCGACCACGAGGTCAATCGAGGAGTAGGTCAATCGCTCGTTCATGATTTCGGGGGCCAAGAAGCCCTGAGCCTGCAAGTCGTTAACCTGGCGCTCCTTGAGTCCGCAGGCAGCAACAAACTCTGCGGTGGAGTAGGTGTCGGCGGGGACAACGCTTAGCAGTGGCTGTGTCTCAGCTTGTGCCGAGACGTTCGAGGGCGTAGAAACCGTTGCTGCTGGTTCGGGAATACGAGCGGTAACGGCGTTGGCCTGTACGAGGCGCGCCGCCCGTGCTGCCGGACCGTTGCTGGGCACGCCTTCGGGAGCAATCATTCCCCGGTCAACGAGACGTCTGCGCACATCGGGCAGCGCGATGTTGCGGGCACGAAGTCGAAGCGCTTCGCGAAGAACTTCGACATCAGAAGGGGCAAAGACGCGATACTTACTCTTAGTGCGCTTGGGCTGAACGAGACCCTGATCTTCGTAGTAGCGGATTTTAGAGAGTTCGAGATCAGGAAATTCGTCTCGTAGGAGACGATGGACTTCGCCGATTCGATAGGTGCGGGCAATCGTCACGACGCACTCCAGTAGACCAGCTTGAACTTACCGATTTGAATTTCGTCTCCATTGCGCAGCACGGACTCATCAACTCGGGCACCATTGACATATGTTCCATTGAGCGAGTTCAAGTCACGAACTGTAATACGTCCTGAGGCCGTACGCGTAAAGAGGCCGTGGTGGCGAGAAACAGAGACATCGTCCAAGAAAATTACAGAGTCTTCGTGCCGCCCCACGCTTGAAACCTCAAGGTTGAGTTCAATGTTCTTGGTTGTCCGCGCTCCTGAGACGATAACCAGTGTGTCCATTGGACATGTCTTGGGCGCCACTACTGGCGCTGAGTGAGTGGAGCTCACTGATTCGACGATTGGAACGGCCACCGTGTCTGGTGTCGTTGCGTCGTGCTGTGGGGCGCCACAAGACCAGCAAAAATTCGCGTTAGCGTTCAGAATTTCGCCACAGCGTCGGCAAGTCACGGGAGCCACAGTCGAACTGTCTTAGTGGTCGGTGATTGCTCGATAGCCATCGGCATCGAGCAAGCTCGCCACACCGTTGTCATCATCAAGTTCGATTTCACAAATCCAACCAGAACCGTACGGGTCCTCGTTGATTGATTGTGGCGAGTCACCCAGAGCATCGTTAACCGCAACTACGGTTCCCGAAACAGGTGAATAGATCTCCGATACTGATTTGGTTGATTCAACTTCACCAATAGATTGACTAACCGTCACCTTTGTGCCAACTTTAGGCAAGTCAACAAAGACCACGTCACCGAGTGCGTCCTGCGCATAGTCGGTAATTCCAACGCGAACCCGGTTGCTCTCAACCGCGGCCCACTCGTGGTCTGACGAGTATTTCAGTTCATCAGGTATCCGCATAGGGAAACGAATCTACTAGGCCTTACGGGCGGCCCGTCCGGTCCGAAGCGCAGCCAGGGCCGGCCTGACGTAACCGGCCAAAACGACCCAAGCCACCCCTAAACCAAAGACTCCAATTGCCCACGTCAGAACCTGCAATATCGACTGCCAGGCGGCCAGGGGTGCATTGTGCGGGTTGCTGCAGAGCAGGAAAAGTGGGTAGGCCGCCATGAGGGCGAAGGTCGAAACTTTGCCCCACCACAGGACATCAATCCGTGCTGCGCCCAGGGCGGCTAGAGCCACGGTCAAGAGAGAGACGAGAATTTCACGGGAGAACGTGGCAATCGCAAACCACCACGGCACCGCACCGAGCATTGCCACCGAAATCACCGAAGTGCCCACGAGTAGGCGATCAGCGACCGGGTCGATGATTTTCCCCACATTCGACACCTGATTAAAGCGTCGAGCCAAAAATCCGTCCACCCAGTCGGTGGCGCCCAGCGCTCCGAGGAGCCAAGCCGACCAGGCGCGGTGATCAGTTTGGAAGGCGACCACAATAAAGACCGGAAGAAAGGCCAGTCGGACCAGCGTGACGAGGTTGGGCCAAGTGGCCCAACCTGCATCACTGGTTTCTAGATTGTCCACGAACCGTTCGACCGCAGCAACGAGGCCAGATCGCCCGTGCCCTTAAGAGCCTGAGCCGAGGCAATTTGAGCCGTAGTAGCAGCGCCGAATTCAGTTCGATTCACATCGCGGAACACGCCCATCGGGGTGGGCTCTTGATTCGAGTGAGTAAGTCGAGCGATAGCGAAGGCCGATGCCGGGTCCTCTACGTTCTCGTCGTGCGAGATGATGGCCGAACGATTGCTATCCGAGATGCGGGCGGTAAAGACCGAGCCATCCGCATTACGAAAGACTCCGAACTCCTGCTCGGCACCAAAAATCACCGGCTCACCGTGCTTGAGGTTGATCAACATCGAACCGCGGTTCTCTTTGCTGGTGATCCCTTCGAAGGTGCCGTCATTGAAAACGTTGCAGTTTTGGTAGACCTCAACGAGTGATGAGCCCTTGTGTTCGTGAGCGCGCCGGAAGGTCTCTTGCATGTGAGCACGGTCCATGTCATGCGTACGGGCCACGAAGCTGGCTTCGGCACCGATGGCAAGCGACACGGGATCAAAGGGCTTGTCCAGTGAACCGAGTGGGGAGGATTTTGTCACCTTGCCCTGTTCGGATGTTGGGGAGAACTGCCCCTTGGTGAGACCATAAATCTGGTTATTGAAGAGCAATATCGTGATGTTCACGTTGCGGCGAAGCGCGTGAATCAGATGATTACCACCGATAGACAGTGAGTCTCCATCGCCCGTAATGACGAACACATTGAGGTCGGGACGACTCATCGCCAGACCAGTTGCGATTGCCGGAGCGCGCCCGTGAATGGTGTGCACTCCGTAGGTGTTCATGTAGTACGGGAACCGTGCCGCGCAACCGATTCCGGAGACAAAGACGGTCGACTCGCGATTAATTCCGAGGTCGGGCATAAGCGCCTGCATGGCGGCGAGAATCGAATAGTCCCCACATCCAGGACACCAGCGAACCTCCTGGTCGCTGGTCCAGTCTTTACGAGTCGTGATTGGGACTTCTACTGTGCTCACAGGGCACCTCCAAGGATTGCGTCGATACCAGCTTCAATTTCACTTGCTCTAAATGGCATTCCCTGCACCTTGGACAGAGACTTCGCGTCAACCAAGAACTCTGCACGAATCATCTTGCTGAGCTGTCCAAGATTCAGTTCAGGCACGAGGACGTGTGGGTACTTCTTCAGCACGTCACCAATATTGCTCGGCATGGGGTTCAAATGGCGAAGCTGTGCGTGGGCCACCTTGCGACCACGGGCACGCGACCGGATGACGCCGGCGGCGATGGAGCCGTAGGTCCCACCCCAGCCCAGCACAAGCACTTCCGCATCACCAGTCGGATCGTCGACCTCGAGAGCAGGAATCGATGCGGCTATACCGGCGACCTTCTGAGCCCGAAGGTTCGTCATGCGCTCGTGGTTTAAGCCGTCGTAGGCCACGTTGCCGTGTCCGTCACCCTTTTCGAGACCACCAACACGGTGTTCGAGTCCGGCCATTCCGGGTGGAGCCCAGGGGCGAGCGTTCGTCTCAGGGTCACGCAGGTACGGCCAAAACTCGGGAGTTCCATCGGCCTTTTCGTGGTTGGGACCCGTAGCGAAATTCGGCGCGAACTTCGGCAGTGAAGCTACGTCAGGAATGGCCCACGGTTCGGTACCGTTTGCCAGATAAGCATCCGATAAAACGATGACGGGTGTGCGGTAGGTAACGGCGATTCGAGCAGCCTCGATAGCGACATTGAAGCAGTCGCTCGGCGTAATGGCGGCAATCACGGGGATCGGCGACTCACCGTGACGCCCGTACATGGCCGTCAACAAGTCGGTCTGCTCCACCTTGGTCGGAATTCCGGTTGAAGGACCGGCGCGCTGGACATCCACAACGATGAGCGGTAGCTCGAGTGAGACCGCAAGACCCATGGCTTCACTCTTGAGGTCGAGACCGGGACCACTGGTCGTCGTAATACCGAGTGCCCCACCGTAGGAAGCTCCGAGTGCCGATGCCACACCGGCAATCTCATCTTCGGCCTGAAAGGTTCGGACACCGAACTCTTTGCGCTTGGACAACTCATGCAAGATGTCCGAAGCTGGCGTGATTGGATACGAACCCAAGAAAAGGGGCAGCTCGCTGAGCTGGCCGGCGGCAATCAAGCCCCAAGCCAGAGCGGTGTTCCCGGTGACGTTGGTGTACTCCCCTGGCGCAAAGTCGGCCTTGGCGATTTCGTAGCGG
>JBAXMO010000067.1:0-7064 GCA_037134255.1 Actinomycetes bacterium
GTGGCCCTCAGGCACCATGCCGTGGGACGCAGCGCAAGTCTGGACGGCCAACCGGGCCTACATGCACCTACGACCGGAAGCCATAGCGGGCACCCCACAGCACGCCGCCATGAATCCAATCTGGATCAATGGTGAGCTTTACTTTCAGTATGAAAAAGAAGACCATTTCGTTCCTGCCCGCCTTCGCAACAAAGAGATTCACGCGGCTTCAGCCATTAATGGTGAGAGTCTGAGTGACTGGTTCTTTGGCTGGCCGTGGACCGTGGGTCTTGGGGATGGTTCGGCGCACGTCACTGTCCGCTCCGCAACAACATTGATTCATGTCTGGCGAGCAGACGGTTCGGTGGAACTTCTAGACTCCTCACCCGTTGGCGTGCAAGAAGTAGCTGGCGGTAGGAAGTTCTTGTGGGTGACAGGTACCGATCAAGCCCAGAGCTCAAGTTTGTGGCGATACCACGTTAAAAAGAAGAAATGGCAGTGCGTGTCTCCGTCCAGTCCCAGTGCGCTTATCGCTGAAGGTATCAGTCTCAGTGAGCTGCGCCGTACCGACTCGGGCGTCCCCTTCGTGTACTTCGAACCGACCAGCGCCACTTTTGTGGCACCGACTAGCGATCGCCCGGGTCTCATTATCGACATTCACGGCGGACCCACGGCTTACGCCAAACGTGGTCTGCGGAGTTCGACTCAATACCTTACGCAGTCAGGCTTCGCTTTCGCCAGCGTCGACTATCGAGGCAGCGTGGGGTACGGGGCGCCGTATCGCCGAAGTCTCAATGGCCACTACGGCGAGTATGACGTTGAAGACATTCGCGCCGTGGCTGTGTTTCTCATCGAAAAGGGCGAGGTTGACCGGAATCGTGTCTTTGTTCGGGGTGGAAGCTCAGGGGGCCTCACTGCGCTATTGGCTGGTGAGGATGCAATCTTCGCAGGAGCCATCGCGCACTATCCAGTAACTGACGCACGCCGGCTTAATGCAGGAACGCATGAAGTCGAAGGCCAGTACCTCGAAGAATTGATAGGCCCGCTGCCAGAAAACAGCCTGCAGTTCGATGCGATTTCTCCGCAGCATCGCACCAGATTCCCTCGGCGCGTGCTGATTACTCACGGAGTCGACGATCTCGTGATACCGGTTGATCTGGTACGCGACTACGTGGCCAAACTCGAGAAGTCGGGCGTCATTGTGACCTACCTAGAGTTCGAAGGTGAAGGACACGGCTATCGCGGAGCTGACGTCCAGGCCCAAGTGCTGAGTGCCGAACAAGCCTTCTTGCGCGGCTAGATCAGGCTCGCGCCCTGGTAGAGCCGCACGGTGAAGGAAGTTGAATTGGCGGTACTGCGGTTCACGGAAACACCCAAGATCCAATAAAAGGTGTCAGAACCAGACTTCTGGAAAAGCATTTGAGGTTGCTTGGAGTGATAGGTATCACCCTGACTGAAGAGCTTCCAGCCCCGAGCCTCCAGATGACTCTTGTAGAAACTTAAGAGTTCAGTCGATGATGCCGCGGTGAGAACATCTCGGGCGCAGTCATAGCCGCCGGGGCCCTTGCCTCGCCATTTGATCGGCGATCCAGCTGAGCTCTCGGTTGGAATCAGTAGCGCTCCATTGATGTCCGGTGGAGGGTTGTCGGGGAGCTGACAGTCGTTTAAAAGGGTCGATGCGGTGTCGATTGGCAGCGCACCGACCACGATGGGAATAGTGGTGGTGGAATTCACAGTGGGATTGGCCACGATATTGATGGTGGTAAAAAAGACCAGAACAAAAACGGCGATACCAAGAACAACGGCCGCAGGTTTCAGGCTGGTCGTAGTGGTGAGTGGTGGCTGTGGCGTTTCGCTCATGAATTCCATCCCATGTGATCAATCGGTCCATGACCGGCTCCGAGGTGCCATTCGGCGCCTCCTTGGAGCCCGCGAAGCACAAAGGCCTTAGCGTCACGCACTGAAGTAGTGACATCACCGCCGAGTCCAAGACCAGCGGCGATTGCTGCCGCCATCGAGCATCCGGTCCCGTGATCATTGCGAGTAACTACGCGCTCGGCATCGAGAATTACCTCGGCGTCGGTCGAAACGAGCAAATCGGGTGCGAGCCCTTCGGTGATGGCGCCTTCGGCGAAGTGTCCACCCTTTATGACCACGTAGGTCGGCCCAAAGTCCAAGATGGCAAATGCCAATTGACGCATAGCGTCGATGGTGTCAATCTCACGTACATCGACTCCCACCAGTACGGCTGCTTCGCGGAGATTGGGAGTAGTTACAAGCGCGTATGCGAGCAACGCCTCGCGGTAGGCCTCGACTCCGCCTTGTTCCATGAGGGCGTGGCCGGTGCTGCTCACTAGCACGGGGTCCACGACCAGATTGGGTAGATATCCGCCACGCGCCAGCTCGGCGACCTTCAGGATCGTATTGGGGCGGGCCAACATGCCCGTCTTAACAGCCACGACGTGCATATCGCTGGTGACGGACTGCACTTGAGCAGCAACCATTTCGGCTTCGAGGGCGCAAACAGCGGTGACCCCAACGGTGTTTTGGGCAGTGACTGCAGTGATGGCAGATGTGCCGTGCACGCCAAGCGCGGCGAAGGTACGCAGGTCGGCCTGAATCCCCGCTCCGCCACCAGAATCTGACCCAGCAATCGTCATGACTACACGTGGTTCCACGGTTCCACCCTAAAGGAAGGTGTCACGCTCTAGGTACGATGCATACGTGACGAATAACCTCCACGTCGGCTCCATAGTCTCAACCTCCCGCTTAGTCATGGGAACGGGAGGGCTGCGAACGCTCGATGAGCTCCGACAAGCGCTCGTGGCATCAGAAGCGACGGTCGCTACTGTGGCGGTGCGTCGCGTAGCCCCCGATCAGGATGGGTCGATTTACGAACTCTTACGGAGCCTTTCTTTTGAGCTGCTTCCAAATACCGCTGGTTGTTTCTCGGCCGATGAGGCTGTCAAAATCGCCGAGATGTCTCGCGAAGCTTTCGCCACGAACGCCGTCAAGCTCGAAGTCATTGGTGATGACGTGACCCTGCTCCCGGACCCCATAGAAACCCTTCGTGCGGCCCAGTTGCTAGTGGACCGTGGCTTTGAGGTGTGGGCCTATACGACTGATGATCTCGTCGTGGCGGAGCGACTGGAGCAAGCCGGCTGTGCGGCCGTTATGCCGCTCGGTTCACCCATAGGTTCAGGTCTAGGCATTTTGAATCCTCACGCGATTGCTCTGATCTGCGAACGTCTCTCCGTACCCGTGCTGCTGGATGCCGGTATCGGCACGGCCTCGGATGCCACTCTGGCCATGGAACTCGGCTGTGACGGTGTGCTCGCCGCATCGGCGATTACAAGAGCCCTCAATCCACCCTTGATGGCGGCAGCGATTCGAGATGGCGTTCGGGCCGGCTATGCCGCCCGGCTTGCCGGGCGCATTGCTTCACGAACAATCGCTGAGGCTTCATCGCCGGCCTTAGGGATGCCCGATTTACGATAAAAGTCAGGAAAACTACCCCCTTGTTATCTGACAGGGGTGTAACTACACTTTTGTGTCTCAATGCCTCTCGAGGCGACCTTGGTCGGAAGGTGGACTTACCATGAACACACTCACTATGGGCTTTAGCGGTCCCGCGGTGTGCCGTATTGCTGGCGTGACCTATCGCCAGCTTGACTACTGGGCTCGGACCAATCTCGTTACCCCCTCGGTCACGGCCGCGCAGGGGAGTGGCTCCAAGCGGGTCTACTCATACGCTGACCTCATTGAGGTACGGGTGATCAAATCTCTCATCGACGCCGGCGTGGCGTTGCCTCGAGCTCGTCAGGCAGTGAACTGTCTTCGTGAACAGGTCGGTGGCGATCTCAAGTCCGTGTCGCTAGTGCTCTCCGGTTCGAACTCAGTTCTGGCTTACACGGATGGGGACATCATCGACCTCCTTAAGGGCGGTCATGGCGTGTTCAACGTGATCTCCATGGATAGCGTGACGGCCGACATCGACACTTCACTGGCCCACGAAGTGGAGACCACCGAAAACCGTCGTCTGGCGATGGCCTAGGCCCGAGTAGTCCGCCGGAATCAGTGTCGCGCCATTCAGCCGACACTCCAGCTCCAATCGAACGGTTGAGGCTCCCTAAGCCGTAGCCTGTTGCCGATGAGCGACGATCGCCGACCTTTCCTCTACGACCAGCACGTGGCGCTCGGAGCCAAGATCGTGCCATTCGGCGGTTGGGCCATGCCACTGCAGTATGCGGGCGGCACCGTTGCTGAACACCTCGCAACGCGCCAGGAAGCCACCGTCTTTGACGTGAGCCACCTGGGGACCGTGCGTTGTGACGGTGATGCGATCTTCGACCATCTCCAAAATACGCTGACGAACGATCTACGTAAGGTCAGTGCCGGTCAGGCGCAGTACACCCACCTGCTCAACGAGCAGGCTGGCGTTGTCGACGACATCATTGTTTGGTGGGTCGGTCCTAACGAGTTCGATGTCATGCCGAATGCCTCGAACACTTCGGGAGTACTCGCAGCCCTGCCTGGCGTGGACATCACTTCGACCCGTTGCGTTCTCGCGGTACAAGGCCCCAAGGCTCGCGCGTTGTTGGCATCTATTGATTCCCGTTTCGCCGAAGTGCCCCGTTTTCATGTACGTCGTTTTGACTTTGCCGGCGTTGAGGTGCGCATCGCGGGGACTGGCTACACCGGCGAAGATGGTATTGAAATCGCCGTGCCGAACGAGGGCGCCGATGAGATGTTGGCCCGGATTGTGGAGGCCGGTGTTATTCCCGCCGGGCTCGGTGCTCGCGACACACTTCGGCTGGAAGCGGCGTTGCCGCTTCACGGTCACGAGTTAGGACCAACGATTACGTCACTCGAAGCACGGTTGGGTTGGGTTGTTGGGTGGGATAAGCCGACGTTTCTGGGGCGTGAAGCCCTTGACGAGCAGCGCCGCGACGGCGTGCCGCGCTTGCTAACGGCATTTGCTACCGAGTCGCGTCAACCTCTACGCGAAGGAGCCGAAATCTTCATCGATGGCATCCAGCGCGGGACATTGACGTCAGGCAACTTCTCGCCAGTGCTTGGACATGGGATCGGTCTCGGTTTTGTTGACGGCGGTGTCGACATTGGTACTGACGTGTCGATGACGATGCGTGGTCGTGAAGTTCCTGCAGTGGTTGTAAAAGCTCCATTCGTGCGAAAGGCGAAGTAGTCGTGGCCGATTATTTACCCCATACCTCCGAAGAAGTAGTCGACATGCTCGATTTCTTAGGTCTGTCGACGCTCGACGACCTCTTCGCCCACGTGCCCGCCGCGCTGCGGTTGAGTCAAGGCCTCGACATGGCGCCCGGTCTCTCCGAACCGGACGTGGCCGATATCTTCGACGAGTACACCTCGGCCAATGAAGCCACTCTCGCGAACTTGGTCTGTTTTGCTGGCGCGGGTGCGTACGACCACGAAGTTCCAGCGGTCGTGAAGATGTTGGGTAGTCGCAGTGAGTTTGTAACGGCGTATACGCCGTATCAACCCGAAGTGGCCCAAGGTATTTTGCAGGCCATATTCGAGTATCAGACCATGATCTCCCGGTTGAGCGGTCTGCCCATAGCCAACGCCTCCCTCTACGACGGAGCGACCGCGCTGGTCGAAGCTGTCAATATGGCTGCAGGCTCCACCAATCGCAGCAAGCTCATCATCTCAGCCGGCGTTCACCCGCACTGGCGCGAGACGGTCCGCACGTTCGCCCAGGGAACCGGCCACCAAATTGTCATCGCACCACTCGTCAACGGCATTACCGATTGGTCGGCAGTGGACGCATCGGATGCTGCGGCCATAGTGGCAACGTACCCCAACTACCTTGGTTTCCTCGAAGATCTGTCGGTGCCGAAGTCGTTGGCGACCGAGAATGGCGCCCTGTTCATTGCCTGTGGCGACCCCGTTGCGGCCGGTGTCTTGAAGACGGCGGGGCAGTGGGGTGCCGATATCTATGTCGGCGAAGGGCAACCCTTCGGAACCGCGCTTTCTTTCGGCGGACCCTACCTTGGGCTCTTTGCCTGCACCGAGGCGCAGATCAGACGGCTTCCAGGTCGGCTTGTCGGCGAGACTCTAGACACGGAGGGCCGTCGCGCGTTTGTCACAACGCTGCGCGCCCGCGAGCAGGACATTCGCCGCGAGAAGGCGACCTCGAACGTGTGTACTAATCAAACTCTGATGGCTGTCACGGCGGCGATTCAGCTCAGCTACCTCGGAACTCACGGCCTGCGGGAAGTGGCGACGCGCTGCGCCCAGGGTGCTCGTTACGCCTATGACCAGATCATCGCGCTTGATGGCGTGTCACCGGTTTCGGATCAACCGTTCTTCCGTGAGTTTGCCGTCGTGACCGCCCAGCCCGCCGATGTGGTGCTCCAGCGACTCGTTGCCGATGGATTCCTGGGTGGACTGTCAGCTAACTCTTTGGCCGGTACCACTGACGGATCGCTCGTCGATCCGAGTCACACCCTCTTGATCTCAGTGACAGAGAAGCGGACGAAATCAGAAATCGATTCTTACGTGGCGGCCCTCGCTAAGGCGGTGAAGTAGATATGACTATGAAAGCTCAACCCGGTGGTCGCGCATCATCCGCCCCGCTACTCGGCAACGGTACGGAACCGACAATCTTTGAGATGTCAGTCCCGGGTCGCTCGTCCCACCAGCTGCGCACCACACACGTCCCGGCCAAGACACTCGAAGAGTTGGTGTCTTCGACACACTTGAATCCAGATGTCGTTCCTCTGGCCGAGGTCAGCGAGCGAGACCTCGTGGCACACTTCACTCGACTTTCGCATCGTCAGTTCGCGGTGGACCTTGGTGCTTACCCCTTGGGTAGCTGCACGATGAAGTACAACCCCAAGTTCTGTGACTCGATTGCGGCTAATCCCGGTTTGAACTCAGTGCACCCAGGTGCACCGGCCGTCCTGACTCAGGGTTGGCTGCGCTTGATGGTGGACCTAGAGGAAAAGCTGTGCGAGGTCACTGGAATGGCGGCAGCCACGCTGCAGCCATCGGCCGGCGCTGCTGGTGAGCTCACCGGTCTCTTGCTGATGCGTGCGTACCAC
>JBAXMO010000068.1:0-6951 GCA_037134255.1 Actinomycetes bacterium
GTTGAACGTGATGGCTGGAGATTCGACATTGGTGGACATCGGTTTTTCACCAAAGTGAAGGAAGTCGAAGCGCTTTGGCATGAGATTTTGCCTGATGAAGACTTTTTACTCCGTCCTCGTATGAGTCGAATTTTCTTCGATGGGAAGTACTACGACTATCCGCTGAAGGCCGGCAACGCACTAAAAAACCTCGGCCCGTTCGAAGCCGTTCTGTGCGTGCTGAGTTACGTTTGGGCGCGAGTGCATCCACCAAAAGATCAGACGAACTACGAAGGTTGGCTAGTCGCCCGGTTTGGGTGGCGCCTATATCGACGATTCTTTGAAACCTATACCCAAAAGGTATGGGGAGTCCCGGTTAAGGAGATGCCGGCAGACTGGGCCGCACAGCGCGTCAAGAGCCTGTCGCTGAGCAACGCAATCGTTAATGCTCTGCTACCTAAGCGGGGGCAAACAGCGATTACTTCCCTGATTGAAGAGTTTCAGTACCCCAAGTTGGGTCCTGGCATGATGTGGGAGAAATGCGCTGAACTGATTACCGCTAAGGGTGGGCAAGTACACCTGAAGACCAAGGTTGTTGGCATCAGGATCGAGGATGGAAAGTCGACTGGTGTTGACATTGTTGACAGAGATGGCTCGATTACTTTCCAGCCGGCCTCTCATGTGATTTCGACCATGCCAATGGCCCAGCTTGTTGATGCCTTCAAGCCAGTACTGCCGGATTCAATTCTGACTGCCGGTCACGGACTTCACTACCGAGACTTCTTGACGGTTGCGCTGGTGATTCCCGAAGAGCTGGCCTTTCCTGATAACTGGATCTATATCCATGCTCAAGAGGTCAAGGTGGGGCGCATCCAGAACTTTGGATCCTGGTCTCCGTACCTAGTCAAAGAAGGTCGGACTTGCTTGGGCCTTGAATACTTCGTGTTTGAGGGCGACGAACTCTGGAGTGCCCGAGACGAGGATCTTATTGAGCAGGGTAAGAGAGAGCTCGAGTACCTCGGCTTGGCGAAAGCGGCTGACGTCGAAATGGGCTACGTATTTCGGATGCCGAAGGCCTACCCCTACTACGACAGTAACTATCAATCCAATGTGAAGACCATCTCGAGATACCTGGAAACACACGCCAGCAACGTCCATCTGATCGGGCGTAATGGTATGCACAAGTACAACAATCAAGACCATTCAATGTTTACGGCCATCTTGACTGTCGACAACATCTATGGAGGCAATCACGACGTCTGGAATGTGAATGTCGAAGAGGAATATCACGAAACGGGCAAAGGTGGAACGGGCCGAGACGCGCCGATATTGCCCGCCCGCACCCCTCAGGCATAACAGCGCCAATGGTGCAGCGGGGGCTAACGGCACGACTAAACGCACTACTCAGCGGCGCGATTGTTGTTGCCTTAGCTGGTTTCGTTGCCAATGTTCTCAACCTTGGCGTGAGCGTGCTGATTGCTCGTCTCTTAAATCCTTCGGAATATGGCGCCTACTCGCAGATGGTCGGTATTTTCTTCGTGGTGGCTTTGCCTGGTTCTGCCCTGTCGGTCGCTGTAGTGAGGCGGGCGACCTACTATCTGGTTAGAAGCGATGAGTCGTTGATGGCGCGCTGGCAGCAGCGACTCAATCAACGATTGGTGCGCTGGGGATTGGCCTTCTCGCTTGTAGCGCTAGCCGGCTCTTTTTTATTGGCTCAATGGCTTGGACACCGCTCTTGGCTTACCGTGTGGGTGAATGCGCTAGCGGCGATCTCATGGGCGTTGCTCAACGTAGACCGAGCGCTCCTGCAATCGCGCCAGCGATATATGGCGCTTGCCTCGAATTTCCTCCTTGAAGGTGCAATGCGCACGGTGTTCATGGTTTTGGGTAGCCCCTTTGGTGTGACTGGAATCGTTGCCGGACTCCTGGTTGCCATCGGTATTGCACGCTGGCACGCTCGGCGGTTGGTGAGCGTTAAAGGAGTAACTCACACCGCAGAGGCGTTGGAACACACAGGCATTACACCAGATTTGGTGATTGCACTAGCAACGTTGGCCCTACTTGCAACGCTCCAGTTCGTGGATGTTTTCCTAGTGGGGCGATATCGCTCAGGCGAGGCCGGTGCGTACTCTGCGATTTCACAGGTGGCAAAAACGATTGTGTATGGCGCGATTATTCTCGGCAATTTTCTACTACCGGAAACTGCGATTGCGCATCGACGTGGGCGGGATGCGTATCGACAGCTCGCTATCGCTGGTGGACTATTGCTGATTCCGGTTGCGGTCCTTCTTGTCGCATCTGAAAGTGCGCCCAAGAAGCTATTAAATCTTGTGTTTGGTGCGCGCTACGCGACCGATTTCGCCTCTATGACGACCCTGATCTTGGCCATGGTGTTTCTGGGCGGGAGCACCCTGCTCTGTGTCTACTTGCTGGGCTCCGGCCGTCGTTGGCCCACCCTGTGGCTGGCTGTAAGCACGGTACTGGGAGCCATGTATATCGGGCAGGCCGGTGGGGCGGTTGAAGAAACTGTTCATCGTGACCTGCTGTTGCAGATCGTTGTTTTCCTCGGTCTTCTCCTGGCCACATTGCGACCATTCGGCGTACCTGAGGATCAAGATGTCGCGTGAGTCTCAGATGCTGCAAGAGCTAGTTCAATCGAGCGGCATTCGAAAAGTCAACGTAGTGGCATGGCGTGACCTTGATGATCCCGAGGCGGGTGGCTCTGAACTTCACGCCGATGAGATCTTGAGGCGTTGGGCTGCTGCGGGGCTCGTCATTGAATCAAGGACATCTGCAGTGGCCGGTTATTCTTCTCGCATTGAACGTCATGGTTACACGATCAATCGCAGGGGCGGTCGCTACCAGATATTCCCAGACGCCATTTTTCGTGGTCTCTTTAGCCGGAGAGCAAATCGCCCTGATGCCGTCGTGGAAATTTGGAACGGCATGCCATTCTTTTCACCAATTTGGTATCGAGGCCGGCGTTTAGTCCTTCTGCATCATGTGCATGGCGAGATGTGGCAGATGACGCTTCCTGGTCTGCTTGGTCGTGTGGGGTGGATAATTGAGCATTGGTTGGCGCCACCGTTTTATCGCCGAACGACCATAGCGACGCTTTCAAACTCCTCGCGCGATGAAATCAAGGAACGCATGCACCTGCACCGCATTGAGGTGGTGCCTCCAGGAATTTCCACAACCTTTTTGCCAGGTGGGGAGCGTTCGGCGAGCCCTTTGGTTGTAGCCGTCGGACGGCTTGTTCCTGTCAAGAGGTTTGATCTCCTGATTGAATCCTTCATTGAGGTCCGCAAGGCAGTTCCCTCTGCGACGTTTGTGATTGTTGGTGATGGCTATTTGCGCACGGAGTTAGAGGAACTGATTGCCTCGCATGCAGCTCAGAACTGGATCAGTCTGCCAGGGAGAATCACCGATGAGGAGTTACTGTCGCTCTATCAACGGGCTTGGCTTGTGTCGTCCGCCTCGCTTCGGGAAGGATGGGGGATGTCGCTCACCGAGGCGGCTGCGTGTGGAACACCATCGGTGGTGGTAGATATCGCCGGACACCGTGATGCGGTTGACCATGGGCATAGCGGATTACTAGTAGACAAAACAGAACTCGCCATGGCAATCTCCAATGTCTTGCGAGACGATGGAATGCTTGAACGACTTCGGCTCGGCGCATTCCGCCATGCTCAAATTTTTACTTGGGACAGTGCCGCGCTGGATCTCTTCCGGCTAATCCTAAAAAATCGCTAGTCGAACTTTTTCTCAAGCCTGATAACGAGGTTCATGGTTATGAGCTCGTTAAGAATTGGTACGCGAAGCAACCAGCCGAAGGTCTCGGGCAGGTAGCGGGGATGAGCCCCCACCACGACAAGTCGAGGGTCGCCGTGGAGGTGCGCCATAATTCCCTTGATGCTTATACGAAAAAAGTTGTAGCGATACACATTACGAGGCGAATGACCGTGCCTTACCACGTAGCGCCTCTGCGCGAGACGGCCTGAAATGAAATGCAATGGAGAGGTCTCGTCGCCTCCGCCGGGAGAGAACCATGTTGCATTCTGTAGATAAATGGTGCCACCGGGACGGGTTACTCTGACGATTTCGTCGATAAAGACCTTCGGATTCGCCACGCTACTAAGAACATTGGTCCCGAAGACCAAGTCGAAAGTTCTGTCCTCGACGGGTATTCGTAGAGCGTTGAAGGTGAGATCTAGTGTGGTTACGGCCGAGGCGATGTCAACAGCTGGCTCGCAAATCTCCGAATGCCACACGGCGATTTGTTGATTGCTTCGCGACCGTCTTGTCTCCACTGTTCCACCGGTTTTAGTCAAATAGGCTTCCTTGGCCGCCTGCCGAAAGATTGCCCCCATAGCCGACGGGGTTGGAGGTTCAACCACCCCGAGCTGCTCTAAGCGCTCCCATACATCGTTGCTCGTGACGGTTGGACGCGATTTAGCAAGGTGTGCAACCGCTTGGATTGCCGCTTGCTTCCAGGCGTCGACTGAAGAATCATCCACCTTGGCAGTTGGAACGTTGTCAATCTTTGAAACTCGCTCCTCGTTCTCCCAACTGAATCTGCCGACTGCTTCTCGCCGCATACGAGTCACGTGTGCTCCCCGCTCAACCAATCCTGCGGCGTATGAGGTTTCGCCGTCAGCAATCTCGAGAACATTTCGGTTGTAAAGCGGAGTCTTCCCGACAACCTGGTTCATCGTGTCGGTGAGGACTATGCGCCGATAAAGCTCCGGATCGCTTCGCTTAACCAACATTGCTCGAAAGAGTGCCAGGGTTCGTAGCGCGCCGCGGGGAGCGACTACTAAAGGCAGGAGATTCCTCTCGTCGGTGGTCTCCGACTGAGCACTTGAAGCAATATTAAGCCCGCGACGCCGCTCTACCTCGTCAACTTCCTCAATCTCAGTTATCTTTGATTTCTTCTTCATCGGTTGCCTTTGATTTGTTCTTCATCAGTTTCCTGTGACGTAGCTTGGCGGGTGGGAGAAGTTGCCGTTACAAGTACGACCCAAAGCGACAATGCAACCCAAGTTAAGCCGTTTGCCCACGGAACATTACTTGGCCAATCAATGGAACGGACGAGATGCATCTGGTTGGTTGCCACGGTAGCGATGCCGGCCACCACAATGAAGGTAGTAACCACCATTGACAGAGTTCGCCAAGAGCTGGAACCTTTGTAGAGATAAAGAATTGTGAGCATCATCGCCGGTAGCAGCCACCATGAAACGCACAGGGCGACAGCAATCGCCACCCCAAGCGTCAAGAGTGGTCGACTCAGGGGTGGAGTACGCTCCATCTTCGGAAGGGCGCCAATTATTAGCGCTGTCGTCCGAGGTGCGCGCCTTAACGCTAGGCATAGGCACAAAAGCAGCCCCAGAAGTGACGCAAGTAGTGCAATATTGACTTTGCTCTGTGGTGTCCAAGTAGCCACAAGATGTTGCGTTCTCTCCATCTTCGACGGAAGGAGCCAACCCATCGATGCTCCGTCGATGAGCAGTGGGGCGCCCAGGTCCACGCCGTCAAGCCTGGCAGTCCATCCGGGGCCGAAACTCTGCCCCACGGCGAGATATTGACCGGCAGATGACGCCGGAAGTTGCGCCTCGATCCTCCATCGGCTGGTCCAGTGGCTCTCGAGATTGTTAACCGGGGTGTCCGGAGGAGACGACTCTGCAGGAAGCGAGGTAAGCCGAATGTTGTCAATATTGATACCTGTACCCACTCCAAATGCTGTGCGGAGATGGTGAGTGCCAGCAGAAAGTGAGAGACGTTGTTCCCCGCAAATCGAGAATGAGATTTGTCGCTGAGCCATTGCATCGGCGGTCGAGCTAGAAACTGATATCGGGACGCCAACACCGTCGATGGAAAGAAGGTCACTCCGACATTTTGTTCGGAAAGTAGGAGTGATGCTCTGAGAGCGGAGATCACCAAGGGTCAATTCCGATATTCCAATTGGAGGATGGTTTTGTGACCCAGAGACACGATCTCTCACTGCGACTGCTATAAAACTTTCGACGCTTAGGCGAAAAGTCTGGCCGGTAAGTGTTGGATACGAAATATGTAATGTTTGTGTTGTTCCCCGAGCAACCCCGGTGGCCACCTTCAAATTGGTCGCGAATGTGAAGCTACCGCCGCTTCCACCGTCTGCCGTTAGGGTCAATTTCGTTGGCACCATGTGCAAACCGTCGTTGACGATCGTGATGTCCGAGTGTGAGATGGAAGTCCGCGATGCGGCTCTGGCTTCGATCCAAGTGTCGGGACCGGTTTGAAATGCCGGCATCCAACTCGTGGCATTGTTGCCGTCAAATGCAGCCCATGGTCCGTTGGTCAATGAACCGATTAACCGTGATGAGGCTGTGGAACTAACGATTTTGCCAACTCCCGTGCCCCCGATACCAAGTAGTTGGCTGAGGACTCGGTCTGATGCCGCAGGTTGGATTGAAGTCGTGCCACCCAATGCAAACGAACGGCGAAAGGGCAGTTCGAATACACGATCAATAGTGAGCTCCGGGTCAAGGCGCGGCGGAGTCGTTGCTACCCGCGCGCGCGTCATGGAGATCGATAGTGCATTACTGCGAGCCGCATGGCCCACCCTCGCCAGAAGGCTGGTGGGCATCAACAAAGTGTGAGTCACCGCAGGAACGCCCGGTATGTGGATCTCGGCAAAACCAATTCCTGATTGACCAGTAAGCGTGCCGTAATCGTGCGAGGTCTTGTCGACGACGATTTGAATCACAGAACCGGAAGTCTCCGGAATTACGATGTCGCCTCCACGTGGGCCTCGAGTTGCCTTATTAAGATTAAAAGACCCAATCTTTTTTCCGTCCACACGGACGGTGACCTGGGTGATCCATCGGTTCACTGTCGACAACTGTGGCTGAGTGAGGTGGATTCGATCAAAGTGCAAACGACGCCCTAAGTCGATCTGAATAAATTGACCCGGGGCCTTTCCAAACGCTGCGG
>JBAXMO010000069.1:0-6883 GCA_037134255.1 Actinomycetes bacterium
AGATCGGTGAGGTCATTGGGCCAAAGGGCAAGGTCATCAACACCTTGCAGCAAGAGACCGGTGCGGACATCGCGGTTGACGACGACGGTGTCGTTGGAACGGTGACCATTGGCGCCAAGGACGGCCGTGCCGTTGCTGAAGCCAAGCGTCGCATCGAGATGATTCTCGACCCCCCGACCGCTGAAGTTGGCGCTGTGTACCAGGGCAAGGTTGTTAACACGACCAAGTTCGGTGCCTTCGTTTCGATTCTTCCTGGTCGCGATGGATTGCTCCACATCTCCAA
The DNA here is from genome assembly GCA_037134255.1 of Actinomycetes bacterium. GTDB lineage: Bacteria > Actinomycetota > Acidimicrobiia > Acidimicrobiales > RAAP-2 > RAAP-2. Next base: position 284 of record JBAXMO010000069.1, read on the forward strand.
GATGAGCCCCCTCAACGACGGCAAGCGCATCAACGCCGTCGAGGACGTCTTGAGCTTGGGTCAGGCCGTTGAAGTCAAGGTTGACGACATCGACCCTCAGGGCAAGGTCAGCCTTTCTTTGGCTGGCGTTGAGTACCCCGAGACCAATGACGAACCCCGCGAGCGCCGCGAACCCCGCGAGCGTTCAGAGCGTCCCGAGCGTTCAGAGCGTCCCGAGCGTGCCCCTCGTGCCAAGTCTTCCTTCGAAGACAGCTTCGAGCAGGAACTCGCCGGCGATCTCGGCGACTTGGGTCCTGGTGGCCCATCGCTGAACGACGACAACCGCCCACGTCGGCCTCGTCGTCGGTAATTCGCACTAGGAATTAGCCCTCCTCGCTGAAGCAATTCGGCGGGGAGGGCTTTTTCTCTTCTAGCCTCTCGTTGTGTCTACTTCGCCGACAACCACCGCCTGGTGGCGACCACTAGGTCAATCTGATCGGCGTGCCCTCTGGGCGCTCGTCATTGTGCCCATCGTGATATTTGCCCTGCCGAGCCTCTTTGGGTTTCCCGCGATCACTCAAGACAACCAGATTCAAAACTTTCCACTGAGGGTGCTCTCGGGGGAGCAGCTTCGTACGTTGCATCTGCCACTCTTTAACGCACTCGCCAACTCCGGAACCCCACTGCTCGGTGGCATGAATAGTGGCTCCCTCTATCCGCTCACACTCCTCTTTGCTGTTCTGCCCCCCCTGTTGGCGTGGGCGCTCAACGTGGTCGCCGTGTACGTCTCGGCCGCTATTGGCGTCTACGCCCTATTGCGGTGGATGCGACTTCGCCCTAGTGCAGCCTTCTTCGCTGCCATCATTTACACCTACTCCGGGGCAATGCTGGGTCAGATTGTCCACCTCGCGGTGGTGCAGGGATTCGCCCTTCTGCCCTGGATGGTATTGATACAGCTGCACCTCTCTCGTGTGTTGCAACAGACGACGCGTGGTGCATCACTTAAGGCGCGGTGGTTGCCCGCCCTTCCGAGTGTCGCCGGACTCGGAGTCATTTGGGGGTTGGCGTTCCTTACCGGTGAGCCGCGATCGATTGCCGAATTGGAGCTGCTCGCCCTAATAGTCATTGGCACCGAGATGGTGCTCCATAACGGCACGGCGCAGGCCTCGTGGATGGGCCGCCTACGAGTCCTGGTCGCTAACGGCGCAGGACTCGCCTGGGGCGTGGCGCTGGGGCTAGTGCAGATGTTGCCGGGATGGGCTTTTATTGGTCAATCGCAACGGGCTGACATCTCCTACTGGTTCTTCGGCAGTGGGTCGCTGCAGCCCAAGTGGACTGTGCTGATGTTGGCGCCAGAGAGCTTTGGCGGCAACTCGGCGTTGGGCGTTTCTCGTTTCTTCATGCACTACAACCTGGCCGAAGTCTCGGGTTACGTAGGAGTCGTTGCCCTCACTGGGGTGGCGGCTTTCTTCGCCCAACTAACCCGTCGAGGCTGGGTGGGGGAGCACCGCGTCTTTACGGTGTTCGGCGTAATGGTCATCGTGGGACTGCTTGCTACATGGGGCACCTACACGCCGCTCGGCCACTTTTTCCACGAAATTCCGATGTTCGGGCGCACCCGTCTCCAAAGTCGGAACATCATCATCGTGGACCTGGCCGCCGCGGTCCTACTCGGTTGGTGGATGGACGCCATGACGTCCGGCCGTCGCCGTGAAGCGGCCGTGGAGGGTGTTCGCCGTTTCGTGACTTCGATTCCGGCTATGGCTGTGTTGGCGTGGTCGGTCGCCATGATCCTCGCCTACCGACCAATTCTCGAGTTCATGGACGCCACGCCGACCGCGGCAGCCAACGGTTCATCGTTACGTTGGCCCATGGCCGTCCACGCACTCTTGGCGATTGGCGTTCTCTTCATCATTGCGCGGTCGCCACTCCGGGTGAAACCACGTCGTTGGTTGATTGCCATCATGATGGTGGATCTCGCACTCCTCACGGCACTCGGGTCGCTTAGTTACAGCCACAACGACGGCAACATCGAACCCTCACCGGATGTAATGTCAGCTTTGCCTGGCGGCCATCCGGGCCGGATGGCGATCCTTGACAGCGGTTTGAGCGACTTCTCGACTTTCGTCAAACTCGGAGCGCCGAATCTCAACGTCTTTACTAAACAACCGAGTGTCCAGGGTTACGGCTCCCTCATCGGCGAGTACTACGGCAACGCCACGGGCACCCACCCACTGCTCGGAATCGATGCTTGCCAGCTCGGGCGTGGAAGATTCGCGCAACTAAATCTGCAGACTGTTCTTGCGAGCGCCTCATCGCTCACTGATCCCGTTGACTCGCCGGTCGTCCGTAAGCCGGACTGCCCCGGAAGTAATCGGCCGTCTGGTGTGGTCACTCGTTACTTTGGCCAAGAGTTGGCGTTGCGTTCTCTCGTAATAAAGACGTCGCTACCTTCGACAACATTTGTTGTCAGCTCTGTTCCAGCCTTCAAGGCGGACGTCGACTACTCACTGCGCGTGGCGAGTGATGAGACTGGTGAGATACGCATCCCGCCGCGTGTTCTGGCCCCTTTGAACCAAGGGTGGCACAAGACGGCCGGGATCAGCGTCTCCACCTGGCGACCAGCGGGATCCCTGATGCCCAGCCGTTCTTTTGTCGTGAGCTCGACGGAAATCACTGACGATGAGGGTCGGGCTCTCCAGTTAGATGAGCCGTATCAAGTTGCACTTCAGGACGGCGGCTTTACCTACAGTGGAACGCGCAATGGTTACGCCGTGTTTCATAACACTGCCTCGGGCCCGTTTAGTACATCACCGCAGGTGCCCGTGACTAATCGTGTGGAGAAGATCTGGGGCGATGAGTGGGTCACCGTCAAAGGTGGCAGTCAAGAAATTTCCCTCGTCCGCTCCTCAGCGTGGCTCCCCGGTTGGCGAGCCACGGCGGTCAACGAAGCGACTGGTCGGTCGCAGGCGCTGACCGTGATGCGTCACGACCTCGTCCAGGTAGTCACGGTCCCTTCGGGCACCTGGCGTGTTCACTTTCATTATCACGCACCCTTCATCGGCATTGGCTTGATCAGCAGCGCGATAGGTGTAGCGCTCCTAGGCATCACTTTGGTGGTGTTGCGGAGGCAGAGAAAGCCTCAAGCCGAGGGGTAGGGTTTCACCATGGCAAACGTGGTGGTAGTTGGTGGAGCAGGGCGGATGGGGCAGACGATTGCTCGGGCTATTGCTGAAACTGAAGATTTATCCCTCGTTGGACTCGTCGATGTTCGTGAGCCGGCCGACCTTTTTGGTGCTCAATACAAGGCTGCGCTAAGCGACTTCGACCCGACCGAGGTCAATGTCGTAGTCGACTTCTCGACGCTCGATACGGCTCGAGAGTCCATCTTGTGGTCTATTCGCAACCAACGTCACGCCGTGGTTGGAACTACGGGCTTCACGCCCCGCGAGCTCGAAGAGATGGAAGCTGGCATCAAGGGCTCATCTGGTGTTGTCATCGCCGCCAATTTCGCGGTGGGTGCTGTTTTGCTGCAACGCTTCGCCAAGTTGGCTGCACCGTTCTTTACCCGAGTGGAACTAATCGAGTACCACCACGATCAAAAGGTCGACGCCCCGTCCGGTACGGCCCTCGAGACGGCTCGGGTGATTCGTGAGGCCCGCGCCGAGGCCGGTGTCGTCACGCCGCCGGAACCCACGACCCTCGAAACACTTCCCGGATCTCGTGGTGCTGACTACGGCGACGGAATTGCTATTCACGCCGTACGGCTGCCTGGGCTCGTTGCGCATCAGGAAGTTATCTTTGGCCGTGAAGGCGAAGGGCTAACAATTCGCCACGACGCCTACGACCGCTCGAGCTTTGGGGCCGGTGTCGTGTTGGCCGTTCGCAAAGTGCAGAGCAAGCCTGGTCTGACGATCGGTCTCGACCCGCTGCTGTGAGCACTTCGCCACCAGATGTCGTAGAGCAGATTCTCCAAGCCGCCAGCCGTACTCTGGCCCTCCATGGCGTGAAGGGGACCTCGGCTAGTTCGATCGCCAAACAGTCAGGCGTCGCTCGCTCGACGGTCTACCGCCTCTTTGCAACCAAGCAAGAGATCATGAATGCGATGGTGGAGTACGAATTCCGCCGGTTCTTCGATGAGCTCTACGGCGTCGTCGGGCGACTCAAAACTATTGAAGCCGTAATGGAACAGGGCTTGATGTTTGCCCACGCGGCGGTGGAGCACCACTTCTTGCTGCAGACAATTCTTCGAGATGACCCCAGTGTGCTCGAGCCGGCCCTGAGCGCCTCGGCCACCTCAATGGAGCCGGTCATCGCTGAGATATTTCGTCCGTTCCTTCCGGTCACGAAGGACATTGACGAGCATCTCGAGTTTCTGGTGAGAATGGGTTTGGGCTACATCGCCACGCAGGGCCGGTGGAACTTTGAAGAGAAGGCCGACGTTCATTCAGTAGTTGCCGTTGAGCTTCTCTCGGGAGTTCGCACACCGGCCATGAAGATCGCCCCTGCCAAAGTCGCTCCCTTGGTGGAGGTATCGGACAACTCGATGCGCACCCAGATTGTTAACGCGGCATTAGCTGAAATCAGCGCTGGTCACTATCAAGATCTCTCCATTGATCGCATTGTTGATCGAGTCGAAGGCTCGCGCTCCACGATCTACCGCATGGTGCCGGGTGGCAACCAAGCACTCTTGGATATGTGTGCCGAACGAGAGGCTTCTCGGCTGTACTCCTCAGTCACGTCAGCGATATCGAGCGAGAGCGAGCTACATCGTGGCGTCCTCGCCGGTCTCACTACGGTCTGGTATCACCTGGAGCAGCATCAAGCACTGCGCGTGGTCATGCAGTCCAATCCCGAGTACCTGTACAACCGACTTCGTTTCAACGAGGCCTCGGCCACCTACGGGGCGGCTTCCCTCGCGGTGCAGCCGCTGTTGAGGCGCTGGCTCTCGTGGGAGCAGGCGAGTCGACTGGCTGAATGGCTCATTCGCGTGATCGTCACGTACTGGACGAGTCCCGCCCAGTACCTGGATCTTTCTAATCCCGAATCGGTGGCCAAGTTTTACGGTCGACACATGGCGGCTGGGGTGGCCGCCATCGCCGATGGTTCCAACTAGCGCTCGAGACGTTCAGCGGACTTAGTCATTGCCGATGGTGAGTAGATCGAAGTCGGCCTCGAACCATTGTTGTGGTCGGTCATCTCCTAAAGGGCCTAACGCTGGTAGCGTTAAATCGTGAATGACCCTCGTTTTGGCCGAGTAATAACGGCAATGGTGACCCCGTTCAACGGTGATGGCACCGTCAACTTTGACGTCGCTCGTGACGTCGCCCGATATTTGGTGAATAACGGTTCCGACGGCATTGTGGTCGCAGGCTCGACTGGTGAAGGTGGGTCACTCAGCGATGACGAAAAGCTCGATCTCTTCGCCTGTGTTGCCGAGGCCGTTTCTGTGCCCGTCTTGGCCGGATCGACGTCCGGGGATACGGCTCGCTCAATCAGTCTGACCGCCGCAGCGAGCGCTACAGGCATACAGGGGATTCTGGCCACAACTCCGGCCTATTCGCGGCCCAGCCAAAGCGGAATCGCGGCTCACATCGGGGCCGTTGCCGAGGCGACGAAGCTTCCCGTAATGGTTTACGACATCCCTTCGCGCACCGGACGAAAGATTGCTGCGGCCACCACTATCGGATTGGCTCAACAGCACGCCAATGTGGTGGCCCTTAAGGATGCTTCGGGTGATATTCCCAGTGCGGCGCACGTGAAGGCGAAACTCGGCACGGGTTTTGATCTCTATTCGGGTGACGATGCGCTGGTCTTGCCATTCATGGCCATTGGTGCCGTCGGGGTGGTCTCGGTGGCCAGCCACTGGGCCGGTCCGGAGTTCGCCGCCATGATTCAGGCCCATCTATCTGGAAATCAGAGCAGGGCCTTGGAACTCAACGAGCGGCTCGCTGCGAGCTGCACTTTTGAAGGTAACGAGACCTACCCGAACCCCCTCCCATCGAAGGCGGCCATGGCCGTCTTGGGCCTCGCCGTGGGGTCGTGTCGACTACCTCTCGGTGCTGGAGATGATGAACTCATGCAACAGGCCACGACGATTGTGAATTCTCTGCTTGGCCAGCGTGACTGAGGCCGTCGTCAAGGTGTACTTCCTGGGTGGTCTCGGCGAAATCGGCCGAAACTGCATGGTCATTGAACAAAATGGTCGACTGCTTATTATCGACGCCGGCCTGATGTTCCCGGAACCATCGATGTACGGCATAGACCTCATTCTGCCGGACTTCGCGTGGTTGAAGGAGCGAGCCGATCGGGTTGACGGTATCGTCCTGACGCATGGTCACGAAGACCACACTGGTGCCCTCCGTTATCTCTTGCGTGATGTACAGGCTCCCATCTACGGCGCCCCGCTCACCATCGGCTTTGCTCGTCACCGTTTGACTGAAGCCAAGATGGACAAGCTCTGCAGTTTTGTTGAAGTGAAGGACAACGAGCGTCTCCGCATTGGGGAATTCGATGTTGAGTTCATACCGGTAACGCACTCGGTGCCTAGCGCTCACGCCATTGCCCTGCACACCCCGGTGGGCGTCATTGTGCACTCGGGAGACTTCAAACTCGACCTCA
>JBAXMO010000070.1:0-6724 GCA_037134255.1 Actinomycetes bacterium
TGGCGGTGGCGTATCCCGAAGGTGTCGCCCCGTCAAACACATCACGAGCCCGCCACGGTAGGTCGCTTTGAGACTTACTTGAAGAGAGAATGCCCGTTCCGGTGTGCGGAGTGTCTGACGTGGGTAGGTCACCTTCCCAGTGGTTTTCCAACAGATACTCAGCTACGGCAACGCTGCGGTCGAGGTAGATGTCGTCGGCCGTGGCCTCAAAGGCACTTGTAAGCGCTATGGCAAACCATGCAAGATCGGACGCCGTGGCGTGAGAGGTTCGACCGTCGGTGCGATACCAGACTCCCTCGACACTGTGGGAAGTGGTGAGGTGGTCGAGCAGCTGGAGCGCCTCGTTAACCAAAATTGGCTCGAAGGCTTCGAACAGCGCCACGGCCGTCATCGCGTTCCATTCCAAGATGACTTTGTCATCGCGCCCGGGCTGTGGTCGAAGCGCACGGACTGCACAGAGGGCGGCGCGGACGGGGACGAACTCGGCGGGTGTGGCGAAGGGAACACCGGGGGCGAGCTGGGGGATGTAGCGACCTTCAAAGGTGTCTGCACCGTGCAGCTCGTAGCGATACAGGGTGTCGTCAATAAGGTCGTGTAGTCCGGCCGCGTCGAGTGCTGCTTTGACCTCGTCGGGAGTCCACGTGGTGTGGGCTCCTTCTTCGCCGTTGCTATCGGCATCGAGAGATGAAGCAAAGCCCTGAGGTAGGCGCAGATCGGTGCGAACAAACTCCAACGTGTCGAGGGCCACTGCGCGCCACGGTGTTCCTCCGCCCATGGCTCGATCGGCACGGAGATAGACCAGTGCCAAGAGTGCCTGGTCCGAAAGCATCTTTTCGAAGTGGGGGACGTGCCACTTGGCATCCACGCTGTAACGAGCGAATCCGCCTCGTAGATGGTCGTAGAGGCCACGGCGCGACATGGCATCGAGAGTCAGCGTCACCACCACCTTCACGGGGGCGTGATGTAGGCGGCTAAGGAGGGCCGTGATGTAACTCGGGCGCGGGAACTTAGGTGCCCGTGAGAATCCACCAAACTCGTCACACGCGGCAACCAGGTTCGATTCCAAGACGTCAACACCGTCTTGCAGAGCCGATGACGTCGCCGGCTGGAGGCGATCCAGAACGGAGAGTTCCTGCTCGACGGCTCGGGAGATTTCGTCGGTCTGGCGATCAATCAGAGGACGCTGATTTTCCCACCCGTCGTGCATCGCTTGCATGAGGCGCAGGAAGCCCGGGTGGCCCTGTCGGTCAACCGGTGGGTAGTAGGTACCGGCCATAAAGGCCCGCCCGTCGGGTTGTAGAAATACCGACATCGGCCAACCACCGTGGCCGCTGACGGCCTGGGTGGCCGACATGTATATCGAATCGACATCAGGCCGCTCCTCGCGGTCAACTTTGATGGCGACAAAGTTTTGGTTTAAGTAGGCGGCGATCTCTTCGTTCTCGAAGGACTCGTGCGCCATGACGTGGCACCAGTGACAGGCGGCGTAGCCCACGCTCAGAAAGATGGGTACATCGCGCCGACGGGCTTCCTCAAAGGCCTCAGGGCTCCACTCCCACCAGTCCACCGGATTATCCGCATGTTGGCGCAGATAGGCGCTGTGGGCATCCTTTAGGCGGTTAAGCGTCACGAAGGAAGCGTATAGACCGCGAACCACATTGCTCGCAAATGTCTGAATCGAATGAGTCAACCTCCTAGTCTTTAGTCACTTCAAAGGAGACCTCATGAATACTGCAGTCGTAACATTGCCCCAACCTCGAGTCCTCGGTGACTTAATCTCACGCTCCCGTCTGCACGACGCGCAGATGATTCTCGGAGGGGCCCTCTTCGTCGGCCTCTTGGCTCAGATCTCAATCCCACTGGGATTCACTCCAGTCCCAGTTACCGGTCAGACATTGGCCGTCCTCTTGGTGGGCGCTTCATTTGGTTCCGTGCGCGCCGCACTTTCGATGTCGGTCTACCTTCTGGCCGGTCTCGCCGGTGTTCCGTGGTACTCGGCGCACTCGGGTGGGTGGCACGTAGTTCACGGGGCGACGTTTGGCTATCTCCTGGGCTTCATCGTCGCCGGCGTTGTCGGTGGCTGGATGGCACAACGAGACAACGCTGACCGCAAGGTGTCTTCAGCGGTGGCCTCGATGCTGCTCTCTTCGGCAATCATCTACACCTTTGGTGTCACGTGGCTCTGCCAAAACTTGCACGTCTCGATGGCGACGGCAATCTCTTACGGACTCACCCCATTTTTGATTGGCGACCTCATCAAGGCCGCGATTGCTGGATTCGCGCTCCCCGCTACCTGGAAGCTGCTCAAGCGATAACGCTCGGAACGAAACAAAAGGCCCCGCCAAATGGCGGGGCCTTTTGTTGTGCAACGGCTATGCCGCGTAGGTCAACTGCCAATCGGTGGGCAGGTAGATCACCTCGTCAGCGACTTGATGCAAGCAGCGCGACAGCGTTCCGTGATTGGCGATCACTGTGATTTTTGTTCCGCGAGCCTTGTACTTCGCGGCGATATCCACAAAGGCACCGTCGCCAGAGGCAATCACGAGCTCACCGATATGAGCATCGTGGAAGTGACTATCCAGGTAGCCAATGAGAGCGCGCTCGGCCCCGTCCGCACCGTGCTCAAAGACCTGTCGGGCTCCGGGGAAACCATTGGCGGCAAACATGATGGGTGAACCCCCGCAACTCGTTCCGACGGCCACGTGGCCCAGCCCTCCAGGCACGAGAGCCGTGAGGAGTTGATTAAGTACTGGATACATGTGGGGTTGAGCCCGAGGCCCCATGGTCTCGTTTTCGTGGTCAATGAGAGAGATCTTGTCAATGCTGCGCATCTGGTGCCTTTCGAACGTTCACCCCGCGATGGGTGGTGTCCCATTGTCCAAAGTGGTTATGACAAAAGATCCGACCAGTCCCGATTCGCCTGAAAAGACTCGTAAAGTCTCGGGATGAACATTTCTCTTAACGGGCAAGTCGCAATCATCACGGGAGCCAGTCGGGGGATTGGACTCGCCATCGCTCACCGGATTCACGAAGCTGGCGGATCAGTAATGCTCACCTCTCGTAAGGCCGAGAATCTGGCCGAAGCGCTCGCGTCATTTACTTCCGATCTGGACCGAGTGGCCACGACGACTGGTCACGTCGGGCGTAGTGAAGATGCTCAACGCGTCATCGACGCCACCATGGAGCGATTTGGGAGCGTTGACATTTTGATCAATAACGCGGCCACGAACCCTTACTACGGCCCACTGCTAGAGATCGACGACACGCGCCTTCAAAAGACATTTGAAATCAATCAAGCCAGCATTATTTACCACTGCCGCGCGGCGCATAACGCGTGGATGAAAGAGCACGGCGGGGTGATCTTGAACGTGGCCAGCATCGGTGGACTCGGACCAGAGCCCGGCATTGGTTGGTACAACGTCACTAAGGCGGCCGTTATCCACATCACCAAGCAGCTGGCCTACGAATTGGCTCCCACGATTCGCGTCAATGCCGTTGCCCCGGGATTAGTACGGACGGAACTAGCGCGCGGTCTCTGGGAGAACGGTGAAGATGCAATCAGTGAGCATATTCCACTTCGACGTCTCGGCGAGCCCGACGACATCGCCACCATCTGTCTCATGCTGGTTTCAGACGCTTCGTCCTGGATGACGGGCCAGACGGTCGTAGTAGATGGTGGAACTATCAATCAGCCCACCGGCGGCGTTGGTTAGAGCAACCCTCGAGCAATCTTGCCGTTGCTGGTGCGCGGGATTGCCGCCACAAGTTCGATGGCCTTAGGTTGTGCCCAAGGGCCGAACCGTTCACGAGCGAGCCCTCGACAGTCGGCCAGCAGATCGCTCTCTTTGCGATCACTTACGGCGACGACCGTGACTCGTTGACCCCATTCGGCATCGTCGCGCCCAACGATGGCCACGTCGGTGAGACCTTCGATATCTCGGAAGAGTTCCTCGAGATCCTCGGGCCAAATCTTTTCGCCACCACTATTGATGACGTTGGCCAGTCGACCCTGAACCTGAAGATGTCCATCAATCAACGTGGCCCCGTCACCGGTGGGGAACCAGCCTTCACTGCCTTGGGCTGATACTTCGGGCCGGGGCCGGTCTCGATAGGTCCGAAAGAGGGTCGGGCTCTTTATGAGGAGTTCACCGTCGACGACGGCGAACTCGACACCATTCAGTGGTTGGCGGTCGTAGAGAACTCCCGAGCCGGTCTCGGTCATACCCCACGTAGTGGTGACATTGGGAGGAATGGTTGGCGGTGGTGGGCCTCCGCCGAGCAGGACGCACCGGTAGCTCGACGTGTCGTAGCGAACTAGCTGGGTGCGTACCACCGAGACGTGCGTGGCGCCGAGTGAGGGGCCCGACTCGATACTCGCATCAAAGAGAAGTGAGGCATCGGCTAAGACTGCTCGCAAAATTACGGCGAGGCCACCGATATGTGTTGGGGGGATGGCAGCGAGCCAACGCTGTTCTCCATCGCGGGCGAGGGTTCGGGTGGTTAGCGTGGCGCTCGCCTCAAGTGCATCCCAGGTCAAAACGGCGGCCTTAGGTCGCCCGGCCGACCCGGAGGTGAGTACAACTGCACCATCACCGGCTTCCACGGGGTCTCCGTCGAGAGCCTGACGCCGTCCAGAGGCGTCAATCAGATGGGTTGGTCGCAGGATGTCGAGGAGTTCTGATCGTCGCGGTCCGCTGAGGCTCGGGTCGAGAATGGTGAAGGCTTCGTGGCTATCTGCGCACGTTTTGATGAAATCTACGAGAGATTCACCAATTGGCATTTCGAGTGCCACTAAATTCGCCATACTTTTACACTACGAGTGAACGCAACCACAAAGTGAATTCTGAGGAGCAACGTGGCGACGATTAGATACGAACGCAGAATTAAGGCCTCACCCGACACCGTGTGGGGGATCGTTCGCGAGCCCGCCTCCATCCCCGAATGGTTCCCGGGGATCACTTCATGCGATATGGACGGCAAGTTGCGCACCATTCATCTCGCTAATGGTCTTTCCATGCCGGAGAACATCATCGTGAGCGACGATATTGCGCGACGATTTGCCTACAGCATCGTCTCGCCGCTTTACCGCTCCCACTTGGGAACGATTGACGTAATTGAGATCGGACCGGAGGACTCTCTCTGCGTCTACTCCACGACTGCCGAACCAGATGTTCTGGCGCTCGTGATTGGTGGCGGAACCTACGCCGCCCTCGATGAAATTCAGCGCATCGCCGAAGAACGAGAAGGAAAGTAACCATGGGTCGCAAGATTCTTTTCATCACCACCGACCAGCAGCGGTTTGACACGATTGGTGTCAACGGCGGTATCTACTCCCGGACGCCCGTCGTCGATCAGCTAGCCCGCGAAGGAATCCGCTACACCCGTGCTCAGCCCGCCTCGGTGGTCTGTATGCCCTCACGATCATCGATGCTGACCGGGCAGTTTCCTTCGAAGCACGGGGCCTGGATGAACGGTGTTCCGCTCCGCGTCGATGCACCGAGCGTGGCCGCCGCCCTGCACGACGAGGGTTACAAGACCTCGATCATCGGCAAGGCTCACTTCGAACCGTTCTTGGACGTGTTCGGTCAATTCACCGAGAACTCCCTCTCGTCGCTCGGCGTGCCGACCGTTGAGCAGCCTTGGTACGACGGTCGCCGTGGGGTGCACCGTGGCTTCGATCACCTCGAGATGGCGACCCACGGAGCTGCCGGCATGTTGCACTACGCCCGCTGGCTAGCTGAACATCACCCCGAGATGCTCGGTGCGTTCTATCAAGTCCTTGACGGTGAACTCAACGTCAATGCCGCCGGCGGTGGTGACACCGATGCCCCGCAGGTGAAGCACAACGTGATTCCTAAGGAGTGGTATCACACCGACTGGGTGGCCGATCGCACAATTGCGTGGCTTAACTCCTTGGAGGCGGACAACGACTGGTTCTGCTGGATGAGTTTTCCCGACCCTCACCACCCCTGGGATCCACCACAGTCAGAAATCAACCGCGTGAATTGGCGTGACGTGGATCTGCCCGCGGGCTACGAACCGGATAGAACCAAGCGCGAAGCCATCTTGGACGACAAGGCCCGCCACTGGCGTATGTGGTACGACGGAACGCTTGTCTCGAACTACGAGGCTCCGGCGAAGTGGGTTCCCGCCACGTTGACTGAAGATCAGATTCGTGAAGTCAACGCACTGAACGCCGTTGAAGTGGAGCTCATCGATGAGGCCATCGGACGAGTCCTACGTGCAATTGACCAGCGCGGCTGGGGCGACGACGTGGACATCATCTTCACGACCGACCACGGCGAATTCCAAGGTGATTTTGGACTTTTGTTCAAGGGTCCCTATCACGTTGACGCCCTCATGCGACTGCCTTTGATTTGGCGACCCGCCAAATCAAGCGGTGTTAACCCGGCTGTCGTCGACACCCCCGTCAGCTTGGTTTCGCTGGCCTCAACGTTTCTTTCGGTCGCCGGTGTGGCTCAGCCGGAGTGGGCCGAAGAGCCGGCTCTGCCAACCTCGAACGAAGATGCCCATTTGCGGAATCTGGACGCGACGATCACCGAATGGGACTCCGCTCTTTTCGGGGTTGACATTCACGTGCGATCGGTCCTCACCGAGGAGTGGCTCTACACCCGCTACGCATCCGGATACGCCCATGACGGAACCGAAGGGGAGCTCTACAGCCTCACGGATGATCCTCTCCAGCGCGTTAACCGTTTCGGAG
>JBAXMO010000071.1:0-6630 GCA_037134255.1 Actinomycetes bacterium
AATGGCCTGACCCGTGGTGTCGTCCGATGCCCCGACCACGGCCGCTTCAGCGACTGCGGGATGCGAAACGAGGGCGTGTTCCACCTCTGTGGTCGAAAGTCGGTGACCGGAGATGTTCATCACGTCATCGACTCGTCCGAGCAGCCAGAGGTCACCGTCTTGATCACGCTTGGCCCCGTCACCGGCGAAGTACATCCCGGGGAAGCGGGACCAGTAGGTCTCTTGGAACCGTTCGGGGTCGCCCCAGATGCCGCGGGTCATCGCGGGCCGCGGATGGGTGAGGACCAGGTAGCCACCCTCACCGTTGCCGACCGAGTTGCCGTCGTTATCAACGACATCGACGCCAATTCCAGGGAACGGACGCATGGCCGCGCCGGGCTTGGTGGCTGTTACGCCGGGTAGGGGCGTAATCATGATGCCGCCCGTTTCGGTCTGCCACCACGTGTCGACAATGGGGCAACGGTTGCCACCGATGTGTTCGCGGTACCACATCCACGCTTCGGGATTAATGGGCTCACCCACACTGCCGAGAAGGCGCAGGCTCGAAAGGTCACGACTGGCGGGGATCTCGTGACCCCACTTCATGAAGGTACGAATCGCCGTTGGCGCGGTGTAGAGAATTGTCACCTTGAACTGCTCAACGATCCGCCACCAGCGGTCACGACCACCGGCATCGGGCACGCCTTCGTAGAGAACCTGCGTGACACCGTTGGCCAGTGGCCCGTAGACGATGTAGGAGTGACCGGTGACCCAGCCAATGTCGGCGCTGGTCCAGCAGACGTCCGTCTCGGGCTTGATGTCAAAGACGTAGTTATACGTCGTGGCGGCCTGCGTGAGATATCCACCGGTCGTGTGCAGGATGCCCTTGGGGCGAGCCGTGGTCCCCGAGGTGTACATCAAATAGAGCGGCTGTTCGGCCGGGAAGTTCTCGGGTGTGTGTGACGTGCTCGCACTCTCAACGACATCGTGCCACCAGTGGTCACGTCCCTCTCGCCACGCCACGTCTTGGCCCGTGCGACGAACGACCAGCACTGCCTGCACGTTGGGGCAACGGTCAACGGCCTCATCGACCAGGGGCTTCAGGGCTGCGGCCGCACCACGTCGATAGCCGCCGTCGGCCGTAATAACGAAGCGACAGTCCGCATCGAGAATTCGATCCGAGAGAGCTTCGGACGCAAAGCCGCCAAAGACGACTGAGTGTGCGGCCCCGAGTCGGGCGCAGGCCAGCATGGCCACGACGGCTTCGGGAATCATCGGCATGTAGATAGCGACACGGTCGCCGGTCTTCACGCCGAGCGACGTCAGAGCGTTGGCCGCTTGCGAGACACGAACCAGTAGGTCGGCGTAGGTAATGGCGAGGTAGTCCTCTTCGGGCTCACCGACCCAGTGAAAGGCCACCCGGTCACCGATCCCGTTGGCCACGTGGCGATCGACGCAGTTAACGCTGGCGTTGAGAGTTCCGTCCGGGAACCACTGTGCGAACGGTGGGTTCCACTCCAGAGTCTTGGTGGGTTCTTGGTCCCAGGTCAGACGTTGGGCCTGCTCGCCCCACCAAGCGATTGGATCGGCGTTGGCGGTGGCGTAGAGCTCTTCATGGGCATTGGCCGTCGCCACGAATTCGGCAGAGGGCGGAAAGGTCCGTCGCTCGTTCAGTAGTGCTTCTAGCTTTGCTTCGCTCATGGCGACCCCCCGACTCGTGAATTGGAGATTACTAACGACTCAACGCCTTCAATTCCACCTGCTCAGAACTAGGGTTTGACCATGTCGGCTCTTCGCCCATCACTGACGCGCCTGAGCCTTCCTCTGATTGTCCTGTTCGGTCTCTGGACTCGCCTCGGTGGTTTCTCCAGCCACCAGCTCTGGTTTGATGATGCTTGGGTCGCCGTCCCCGCCAAGGTGCCGCTGGGCGAAGCGGTCCACATGGTGAATACCACTCCCCTGTTCAGCATCTTCATGCGACAGTGGATTTTGTGGGGACCCGACGCCACGTGGTGGGCTCAGATACCCGCCCTCGTCACGTGACTCATCGCCATTGTGGCCGTCTACCGACTGTTGCAGTACTTCGGATCGACCGAGACCCTCAGTCTCTTGGCGGCCCTCGTCATTGCGGCCAGCCCAATCGTTATCGACTACTCCACTCGTCTTAAGCAGTACAACCTCGACATCATCTTCGCCTGCCTCATTCTTTGGCTCGCCGAGAAGTGGCGCCGCACTCCCTCGCTTAGCGGGGCGCTGACGCTGGCACTCGTCAGCGTGCTCTCGCTCTTCACCTCGGCGAGTTCGATTGTCATCGTGGCCCCCGTTTTGGGGGTCGCGGCTCTGTTGGCCTGGCGTGAGAAGCCACGGCGCCTGCAGGTCGGTGCTCTATTGACCCTCGTCGGGGGCGGCTTCGTCTTTGAGTGGATTGTTTGGCTCTCACAGCTCTCCCACGGGCTCTTCGTAGGCTGGCGCAATCGTGGCTACCTCTTAGACACCCGTAGTTTTCACAAACTGGCCTTCTCTCTACAAACCATGGGCTCCCAGTTCTTCCACTGGATGCTCGACCTACCTACCGGACACTTGCCCGATCCCGATCACCACATCACCATTCTCGGTCTCACCATCTCGGCCCTGGTCGCCATGTTCATGGTCTCCTTGGTCGCTGGAACGTTGTGGCGTTACCTCCGCCGCCCGTTCAACACCCCCGAGCCCCTCGTCATTGCGGCCCTCGCGCTGAGCTTTTCTGCCGTGCTGGCGCTCGTCCGTCGAAGCCCCTTCGGTGGTGGCCGCACCGACGAGGTCATCTACCCCGCTCTGCTGCTGCTCATCGCCGCGTTGTTGACGCAACTCCAACCGCGCATATCGCGCATTGTTCCGCAGGCCACCAAGGGGTTGGTTGCCATCAGCGTCGTGGCCCTACTCTTCGTCGGACTTTCCAACCGCGCCCATTACCCCTCCATCGAATTGAAAACGCCGGTCGCTCAAATGGAGGCCGCGCGCCAACCGGGTGACGTCACCGTCATTGACCCGTGGCTGGGATTCACGTGGGCCGCTGCCAACATCCCGACGTTCACCGTGTCACGGCAGAAGTTCATGTTTGACTGGTCGCAGGGCTTCCACGTCAACGGCAATTCGCAGTACGTCTTCAGCGAGAACTACTTCTTCCCGAGCTGGGTCTACCCCTTCTTAAAGGACAACACCACCCGACTTTGGTACGTGGCCGAGACGGGCAGTCCCGCCTGGCCCGCCACATCGCCCCAAGATGAGATCTACGTGACTCGCAACCTCGCCGCCCTCCTCAAGCAGGGCTGGTACGAAACGGGTCGTTCATTCAGCGGTGATCACGTCAAGATTGTGGAGCTGAAGTTCCGCAGTGGCGGACTCCCCGACTAATTAGCGAGGGTCGATGGGCGTAATGATGCCCAGGTCCGCTTCAATCGCTTCGGCCGCGTCGAGACAGAGGTCTTCGCGGAAACGACGAGACATGATCTGAGCTCCCACGGGCAACCCATCAATGACGCCCGTCGGCACGCAGGCGGCCGGAAGGCCCATCAAGTTGGCCGGGAGAACGAAACGGAAGATTTCTGCGACCTGCATCGCCGTGTCGGCACTCTCGAGGTCAAAACCCAAGTGGAACGGGGGCTGCGTCCAGGTGGGACCGACAATCAACGGGTAGTCGAAGAAGAAGGCCTGCCAGGCGCGGGCCACTTTGTCGCGGAGCTGGTGATTCGCGAACATGCTCTCCACGGTCGGTGGCGGGAAGGCACCGTTGGTGAGCTCTAGGAAGCGAAGGCCGTCAGCACCCATGAACATTTCCAGAACGGGCTGAGCAATAGCAGTGTCCGCCATGATGAGTTCGCTCCACGCGAGGTAGGACTCAATCAAGAGCGGGGGCATCACTTCTTCGACTTCGTACCCGGCCCGTGAGAGCGCGTCTCCGGCCCGCTTAACACCTTCGGCGATGCTGGGGTGAGTCGTTCCACCTTCGGGGTGCGTGACCAGTGCGACCCGCTTAGAGGCCGGTGCGCCGCCCAAGGGGGCATCCACGGCGAAGGGGTCGCGACGGTGAGCACCCATCACGACCTCTAAACCGGTGCGCACGTCGGCCACGCGACGGGCCAATATGCCCTGGTCCAACATGATCTGGGCGCTGATTGTTTGGTTCATGGCGGCCGTCTCATTACCGGCGGGGATTCGACCGATGCTCGGCTTTATCGAAGCAATGCCATTGCAGAAGGCCGGATTACGAACCGAACCACCGATGTCGTTGCCGAGTCCGATGGGGCTCATGCCCGAAGCAATGGCCGCACCCTCACCACCACTCGAGCCACCGGCGGTGCGCTCGTAGTCCCAGGGGTTGTGGGTGGCTCCAAAGAGCGAGGAAACCGTATTGATGCGAAGACCGAAGTCGGGCATGTTGGTGCGACCAAGCGGCACGCCACCGGCCCCCTTCATGCGCTCCACCACGGGGGCGTCGCTCGGAGCGATGAGATCCTTCATCGACTCGGCTCCCTCGTGGGTTGGCGAGCCCGTGTAGTCGATGTTGGTCTTGATGGTGAAGGGCACACCGTGGAGGCGGCCCAGCGGCTTACCGGCCTTCTGGTGGGCATCAGCGGCGTCTGCAGCAGCACGGGCCTGGTCGGTGAGAACTTCAACGACGGCATTCACGCGACCGTTTACGGCGGCGATCCGATCGAGATGGGCGTCAACGACTTCGCGAGACGAGGTCTCCCCCGTAGCGATCAATGCCGCCAGTTCACCCGCCGACTTACTCCAGAGCTGTTCTGCCATTACTTCCCCTTTGTGATTTCCAGAGGGTAGTTTGCCACGCCGGGGCGTGGGATGAAAATCAACCGAAGCGGCCCTGGATGTAGTCCAACGTGCGGGGGTCTTGAGGGTCGTTGAAGATCTTGGTGGTGGGGGCGAACTCAATGAGTTCACCGGCCCGGTCTTCGGCCATCAACAAGAAGGCACAGTCGTCCGAAACACGGGCAGCCTGCTGCATGTTGTGGGTCACGATGACGATGGTCACACGATTCTTCAGCTCCACCATCAGCTCTTCAATCCGCTGCGTCGAGACGGGGTCCAACGATGACGTTGGTTCGTCCATCAAGAGAACCTCGGGCTCGACCGCGAGGGCGCGAGCGATACAGAGACGCTGCTGCTCACCACCGGAGAGTGTGGAGGCGTGAGCCTTCATACGTCCCTTGACGCTGTCCCAGAGGGCGGCCGAGATGAGAGCCGATTCAGCGGCTTCATCGAGAATGGACTTCTTCTTGATGCCGTTGAAACGAAGGCCGGCCACCGCGTTGTCGTAGATCGACATCGTGGGGAAGGGGTTGGGGCGCTGGAAGACCATGCCGATACGGCTGCGGAGCAGCGTGGTCGGGAGGTCGCCGTGGTAGACGTTGACGTCACCGAGCTCGATCTCACCTTCGACCTTGGCACCCTTGGTGAGGTCGTGAAGTCGGTTGAGCGCACGCAACAGCGTCGTCTTACCGGAACCGGATGGCCCAATCATTGAGGTGACCTTGTTGGCCGCGACGTCGAATGTGACGTTGCGCACCGCGGTGCGGCCATTAAAGGAGACGCTCACGTCATGAAGTCGCATGGCGGGACGTGGCAGTAGGGCCACGGCATCCAACTTCTGACTCGATAGATTCGACATGGTCACTTGCTCCACAGTTCTTCCCTCCATTAGTGACGTTCCCTTCTCATAAACGCCGAGATAAGGCGCGCGCTGATATTTAGCAGTAAGACGATGATGACCAAGATAAGGCCTACACCCCATGCAGCGGTGTGCTGGCTGTCGTATGCCGCTGACGAGTACTGATACGTCATTAATGGCAGGGCCGACATCGCATGCAGCGGATTCCAGTCATAGCGGATCGAGGCACCAATGACGAAGAGTAGCGGTGCGGTTTCGCCAATAGCTCGAGCGAGGGCGAGCAGCACTCCGGTGATAATTCCAGGAGCGGCAACCGGTAGCACGACCTTCAATGAGACCTTTGATTGGCGGGCACCCAGCGCCAGACCAGCTTCAGTCAATGTCCGAGGCACCGAGCGCAGGGCCGTTTCGGCGGCCTTGGTAATAACAGGTGTCATCAGCATGGCAAGAGCTACAGAGGCAGCCAGACCCGAGTACGTGTGCATGTTCGTCACGACGTAGATGAAGGCAAAAATACCGAGCAAAATCGACGGCAGACCAGTCATGATCTCAGTCACACTCCGCAGGGTGTTCGCCCATCGACTCTCAGTTTCAGCCAAGTAGAGACCGAGGACGATACCTAGCGGCACCGCGATAAGGGCCGCCACTCCGTCAACAACGAGTGAACCGAGAATGGCATTGCCGACCCCACCAATGTTTTCTTGGTCAAAAATCGTAGGTTGCAGCGGTGCCTGGGTCAGGAACGTCCAAGTAATGACTTTTCCGCCGCGCACAATCAAGGCGGCGACGACCAAAAACAATGGGACTACGGCCAGAGCCAAGCATGCGGAGAGCAGCGTTGTGAAAAGGGATGAACGGGTTGCTCGTCCGCGCTGCGTCTTGGCGGCGGTGGCCTGGACAACCCGTCGCCGTTCGAGCATCGGGTCCTGCGGAAGTTGAGCGAGAAGATCGGTCATACCGCTCCCTTAGTGCCGCGACGAACA
>JBAXMO010000072.1:0-6571 GCA_037134255.1 Actinomycetes bacterium
GTATGGACTGGTACTACCCCGTACTGGCCGGTGCGCTGACTCACGAGGCAGCCGTCAGTCGTTTGAACGACGGCTGGGAACGCCACATCATGGACGGCTACGGCGTGCGATGTGTCTCGACTAATGACTGGGTTACCGCCGCTGAAACGGCCGAGTGTGTTATCGCACTCGACGCCGTGGGCTGGAAAGAACGGGCGCTGGATCTCTTCTTCCTGACGCGTCGCCACCGTCGTCAAGACGGTTCCTACTTCACGGGTATTGCCTACCCCGAAACGGTCACCTTTCCCGATCAAGAAACGACGTCCTACACGGCCGGTGCGATCATCTTGGCGGCCGACGCGCTGTTGAACTACTCGCCCGCGGCCGGACTCTTCCGCGAAGAAGTGTTGCCCGCCGTTGTGGACCTGGCCGAACCGGGATGCCCTCTGGGCCTCGGCGGGGAGTGCGCCTAGTTCGCGAGCAGAACGCGAAGGCTGCCCACGGCACGCACTTCGCTAAAGCGACCACTCTCGAGAGCGGCGCAGTAAATCTCATACGGCGGACGACCGCCATCGGCGGGGTCGGGAAAGACGTCGTGAATAAGCAACGTGCCCCCGGAACGAACCTTGGGGGTCCAGGCGCGGTAGTCGGCCCAGGCCACGTCGTGACCGTGACCGCCATCAATAAAGAGCAGATCTAATTCCACGGGGAAGTGCTTCGCCACCACGAGTGAGGGGCCCACGAGACCAATGACGGTGGCCTCCAACTTCGCGTCGGCGATCGTGCGCTGCCACTGGGGCAAGGTGTTAAGGCGACCATCAACTGCGTCGATCAACGTGGTGTCGTGGTGCTCCCAGCCCGACTGGTTCTCTTCCGAACCGTGGTGGTGGTCGAGGGAGTAGAAGACCGAAGAGGTCGCCTCGGCGGCGGCGCCGAGGTAGACGGCCGACTTGCCGCAGTAGGCGCCGACTTCAAGCCAGGTACCGGCGGGATGCTTCTTCCCAGCTTCGAGAGCAGCGTCGGTAAGCGCTTGGCCTTCGTCCAGTGGCATAAAGCCCTTGACGTTGGCGGCAAAGATCAGGAGTTCTTCGAGGCGACTCACTAGTGGAGCACGTGGAAGATCTGGAGGATGGTGTAGATACCCATACCTAAGAAGACGACTCCACCGATTTTACGAATCGTGGCTAAGGGCAAGACGCGAACGAGGACCTTGCCACCAAATGCGCCCATGAAGGCAATGAGAACCAGGGCCAATGACGATCCAATGAAGACAGCGAGTGCACCGTGGCCATGGGCCAGTTCGGGGTACTTGTGGATGTCGTTGTACTTCACAGTCAAGTTGGCGGCCTGAATCTGAGTGAGGTCACCGAACTCGCCCACGAAGATAACGCCGAAGGCCGTGGCCATTTCGCGCCAGCGCTTACCGGGGTGTTCGGCCTCCGCTTCCTGCTCACCTTCCTCTTCCTCTTCCTTCTCGGAGGCGAAGAGGAGGTAGAAGGCACCGACGAGGAACAGTGTGGCAATGACGATTTCCTTGGGCGTCTGTGGCAGCAGTGTCAAGAGGCCACCGGCCCCAACGGCGATGGCCATGTGTAGGACGAAGGCCACGGCTCCACCAATGAAGACGTTCAGCGGGCGGGCGCGGGTACCCATGTAAATCATGGCAATCATCGTCTTATCAGGGAGTTCCAGCAAGAACTGGAGAGCGAGACAGATGAGAATGACCTTTAACACGGATACTCCTAGACCTGGGGGCGAATCTTCTTGGCGAAATTAGCCGCAATTCGCATCCGTTCGAGGTACTGGACCAAGGTTCGTTGTCCCACCGACAGGGGGTGGGACAAGTGGAAGGTTTCTACCTCGTTGGCGAACTGCTCGTCGAGTGCAAACTTGGTTACGCCACTCGTGACTCGCACGTGCAGATTCGGGGCAAACTTCGTTTGGACGTCGCTCCAACGGCCCGTGAGGTAGCGCCACACCGTCGGACCGTTGGCCCGGGAGTTGACGAGAAGGCCCAAGAGAATCGGTCCATCCTGATTACGGAATTCGTCGAAGGCTCGACGAGCCGTTTCGAGGGCCTGAGCTTCTTCGGGGAAGTCGGCGAGTGACTGCAAGAAGCGTTGTTCTTCCTGGGGGCCCGCGGCATTCTCGTACGCGTTAACGAAACGGTCGTAGTCACCGGGTCGATTCACGTTGGCCACGATGCGCAACAGCGCGCGGGCCGTGTCACCTTCGAGCTGGCCGGCGTCGAAGCGACGAACGGCCTCAGCCCGAACGGCCTCGTCTCGACCCAAAATTCCGAGTGTCGAAATCGCCACGGCACGGAGCTGCGGCGTGAGATCATCCTCGCCGGCGATGCTGTCGTAACCCAGTCGCGTGAGGTGTGGCTGGAAGAGTTCGCGCACGATCGCGGCGAGGGTGTCGCGCTGTGATTCGTCAATCACACGGTTGACCCATTCGAGGGCCTCGGCGACCGTGATCCAGGTAGTGGGGTTGTTGTCGGCGCCGAGCGAACGGGCAATGGTCAAGAAGTCCGAGAGGGTGATCGCACTCGAAAAGAGTCCGGCCCAGGCGTCAGCGACGAGGACGACGCGCTCGAGGTCATCGAGTTCAGACATGCGGTTCGAAATAGCGGCCAACTCGGCACTGCCGTAGCGGGTGCGGTAGACGCCCGATCCTCCTGCATTCACCACGACGTTGGCACCGCTAATCGCGAGTGGCTCGCTCTTGAGGAGGTGCGTCGTTGCCGCACCCCCATCGAGTGAACGGGTCAGCACGGGGATGAACCAGTCCTTACCAATGTTGGAAGTTGCGGACGTCGGTCCGTAGGCGAAGGGCTCTTGGCGCAACGTGCCGTTCTCCAGGGTCACCAGGGGGTGACCACCTTGCAGGATCCAGGTGTTCATGATGTCGCGAACCGGTTGATTCGAGGCCTCTTCGAGGGCATCCCACAGGTCAGTCGTGATGGTGTTGCCGTAGGCGTGCTTCTTCAGGTAGCGGCGAATTCCATCGCGGTAGACATCGGTACCGAGGTAGAGCTCCAGCATGCGCAGCACCGAACCACCCTTTTCGTAGGTGAGAAGGTCGAACATGCCCTGGGAATCGTCGGGGGAGACGACTTCGAATTCGATGGGCCGGGTGGAGTGAAGGCCATCCACCTGGAGGGCCATGTCACGGAAGGTGCCGAAGCCAACCCATACTTTCCACTCGGGGCGGAAGGCGTCGAGGCAGGCGTTCGCCATGAACGTCGCAAAGGCTTCGTTAAGCCAGATGCCTTCCCACCACTCCATGGTGACGAGGTCGCCGAACCACATGTGGGCAATTTCGTGCGCCACCACTTCGGCGACACGCTCCACTTCTTGCTGTGAGGCCGTCGCGGGGTCAACGAGGAGGGCCGTTTCGCGATAGGTCACACAGCCCAGGTTCTCCATGGCGCCGAAGGCAAAGTCAGGAATCGCAATCATGTCCAGTTTGTCGCCGGGGTAGGGGATAGCGAAGTAGTTCGAGAAAAAGCGCAGCGCAAAGGCTCCGGCCTCTAGTGCGAAGGGGGCGAGGTGGGTCTTGCCGCGAGGGGTCACGATGCGCAGGGGAACGCCATCAACATCGACCGACTCAGACTCTTCAAACGGTCCTACGACGAAGGCCACCAAGTAGGTCGACATCTTCATCGTCGGTCCAAAGACCACAGTGGAAGTGCCGTCGCCGTCATCGGTGCGACTCACGATGGGGGAGTTGGAGTAGGCCTTCAGGTCACTGGGAATATGCAGCGTGACGTTGTAACTGGCCTTAAAGACGGGCTCGTCCCAGCAGGGGAAGGCCCGGCGAGCGTCAGTGGACTCGAACTGCGTCGTGGCGATGGTCTGTGTTGCCCCATCGTTGTCGACGTAGGTCGAACGGTAGAAGCCGTGGAGCTTGTCGTTCAGAATTCCCTGAAAGGCAACGACCATGGTGGCGGGGCCCACTGCTAGATGGCCTTCGAAGGTGACGGTGGCGGTCTCAAAATGTTCGTCCAGCACAGCAACGCCGTGGTGGTCCAGACCGGCGCTGTCGGTGACGCAGACCTCAGAGAGCTCGAGCTCAATGGCGTTAAAGGCCACCACGTTGATCGACTCGCGAACATCGAGTTCGATCTTGACTGAACCCGAGAAGGTGGCCGCCCCGAGGTCGGGGGTGATGTCAATGTGGTAGCGAACCGGCCAAATCGAAGCGGGCAGGCGGTACGGATTTTCGGTGCGTGAGGACATGGCCCAAGGCTAGCCCTCACGCACCGAAACCGTTTTAGTTCAGGGACTTCAGCGTCTCCAGCAGGGTGCCGCGTACGCGCTCACCGAAGAGGACGCCACGCTCGAGGCGGTCCAACATTTGAATCAAGGTGACGTGTCGACTCTGTAGTGGGTTGCTCTCGTGGAAGGCACGCACTTCACGCGCTAGTTCGCCGTCCTTAAACAAGGTGACGACACCACCCAGCATCATGGCGTGCATGTCGGGAATGAAGTGTTCCGTCAGCTGACCCCAACGCTCGGTGATCCAACGCCACACGAATTCGCCGATGCTGCGATTCGCCACCATGGCACCCATCAAGAAGGGAGCGTCTTGGCTACGGAACTCAGAGAGACACTTTTCGAGGGTCTCAAGCGCCACGGCTTCCGAGGGGATGCCGGCAAGTGCGAAGAGGTAACGCTGCTCGTCTTGAGGCGTGGTGGCACTCTTTCGACGCTCGTCCAAGACGGCCGATGTACCGGGGCGGTGCTGATCGGCGGCAATCATCACGATGGCGCGCGCCAAGTCGCCCGACACTTCGTTGGCGTCAAAGCGGCGCAACGCCTCGGCGATGACGTCACTGTCGTGACCATAGATACCGAGCATCTCCACGACCATGCCGCGCAGTTCGCCGGCCTGCTCGCTCTCACCCGCGGCGGGGTTCCAGGTCAGACGCTTCAAGACGGGCTGGTAGAGGCGGCGAACAACGCCACCGAGTTCGGCCCGCTCCTCATCGTTAGCGATGCGGTCGATCATGCCAATGGCCTGGCCGATGACGCTCCACGTCGACGGCTCGTCCAAGTCGGTGAGGCCAGTCGCGAGCGTCAAGAGACCGTGCAACGTGGCACCACCCACCATGACGGCGGCCCAGGTGTCCGAGAACAAGACGGCGCGCTCGAGAACATCAAGCTCGGTCAAGTGGGCGGCGATGGCGGCTAACTCCGTGCTGCCGTAGGCAGTTCGGTAGAAACCTGATCCACCGGCGTTAACCACGGCGACACCCGAGGTGGCCAATGGTGCACTGGCACTTGTAAGCAATTGCTTGTTGATTGTCGAAGAGCCAATCTCGCGCGAGAGGACGGGAACCTGCCAGAGCGAACCGATGGCTGATTTGTCTTGCGGTGGCAAGTAGGAGAAGGGGCTCTGTGAAATCGTGCCGTTCTCAACCTTCACGAGTGGGTGACCACCCTGCAAGATCCAGGTGTCCATGATGGCGCCCACAGGCTGACCGGAGGACTCTTCGAGGGCCGACCACAGGTCCTTGGTGACCGTGTTGCCGTAGGCGTGCTTCTTCAGATAGATGCGAATCCCGTCGCGGAAGGTCTCCTCGCCGAGGTACTGCTCCAACATGCGCAAGACGGCGCAGCCCTTGATGTAGGTCAAGACGTCGAACATGCCACGGCAGTCGTTAGGGGAGATGACCTCATACTCAATAGCGCGCGTCGAGTGGAGACCGTCCACGTTGAAGGCCATGTCACGAGCCGGGTTGAAGCCGACCCACTTCTGCCACTGGGGACGGAAGTGATCAGTGCAGATGGACTCCATGAATGTGGCGAAGGCCTCGTTGAGCCAGATGCCTTCCCACCACTCCATGGTGACGAGGTCACCAAACCACATGTGGGCAATTTCGTGGTTCACCACTTCGGCCACGCGCTCGATGTCACTGTGGGCACCCGTCTTAGGGTCAACCAACAGGGCCGTGTCGCGGAAGGTCACGAGGCCCAAGTTCTCCATGGCGCCAGCCGCGAAGTCGGGAATAGCGATGAGGTCGAGCTTGTCGCCGGGGTAGGGAATGTCGAAGTAGTCGGAGAAGAATTCGATGGCGTGAATCGCCGTCTCCATGCCGATCTCGGTGAGGTGGCCCTTGCCGATGGGGTAGATAACGCGCATCGGGACGCCGCGAACGATTACTTCTTCGGTCGACTCGAACGGTCCCACCACGAAGGCCACCAGGTAGGTCGACATCTTCATGGTGCGGTCAAAGACCACTTCGCGCTTGGCGTTACCGAGGTCGGTTTCGCGAACGACGGCCGAGTTGGAGTACGCAGCGAGGTGGGAGGGCACTACCAAGGTGACTTCGTAGGTGGCCTTGAAGGCCGGCTCGTCCCAACACGGGAAAGCCTTGCGGGCGTCGTGTGATTCGAACTGCGTTGTAGCAATGGTGTGGCTGACGCCGTTGTTGTCGGTGTAGGTCGAACGGTAGAAGCCGTGGAGCTGGTCGTTCAAGATACCCGTGAAGGTGATCGTGGCTACGGCCGATCCCGTGGGGAGTGCAGAGTCGAAGGTGAACGTCGCCGTTTCGTACTCGTCATCAAATAAAGGTGCGCCCGAG
>JBAXMO010000073.1:0-6561 GCA_037134255.1 Actinomycetes bacterium
CGGTCTCGCTGGTCGCGGACACGTCGCACGATACGGCTGCGGCCTTCATGGGCCTGGTCGACACCATCGACTGTTTGATTCCTCGTGGTGGCCCCCGCCTCATTGCCGCGATGCGAGAGCACGCCCGCGTGCCCTACGTCCTTGACGGTGACGGCAACTGTCATGTCTATGTGGACAGCGACGCCGATCTCTCTATGGCCGCCGAGATTGTGCGCAACGCCAAGATGTCGCGTCCCGGAGTCTGTAATGCCGCCGAGTCGCTACTGGTGCACGCCGGCGTGGCCGATACTTTTATTCCGGCGCTAACGACGATTCTGCCTGGTGTGGAGATTCGTGGTGACGCCGCCGTCTGCGCCCGTCTGCAATCGGCGACTCCGGCAACGACCGAAGACTTCGCCACGGAGTTCCTCGGTCCAATTATTTCAGTCGCCGTCGTGGGTTCGATCGACGAGGCCATTGCCCACGTCGCCCAGTACGGCACGGGTCACTCAGAGGCGATTATCTCGCGCGACCCGGTCGCCCAGCAGCGCTGGATTCGTGAAGTCGATGCGGCCGCGGTCGTGGTGAACGCTTCAACCCGTTTCATTGACGGGGGCGAACTGGGTCTCGGCGGGGAAGTGGGCATCTCAACGCAAAAGCTCCACGCGCGCGGACCTATGGGTTTAAAAGAGTTGACTTGCGTTAAGTGGGTCGTTGTAGGAAAGGGACATGTCAGATGAGTTCAATTGATCCACGTCAGGAGTTGGCCGACCGATTGGGCCTGGCCGAAGTGCCACCGGCTCGATTCGAGAACGTCGCCGAAGTTATCGAGAAGCTTCGTCAAAACGACTACCTCTCCGATGAAGCCATTGCCTCGGTGACCTTTTTGGCTGACCGACTGGCCAAGCCAGTCCTCGTCGAAGGACCCGCGGGAACAGGAAAGACTGCCCTCGCCAAGGCCGTCGCCGACGCCGTCGGCGCACGACTGATCCGCCTCCAGTGCTACGAAGGTCTAGACGAGTCCAAGGCCCTCTACGAGTGGAACTACCGCAAGCAGTTGCTCCGCATCCAAGCTGGCCGTAGCGATTCCAGTACGGAAGACTGGTCGGCCCTCGAAGAGGACATTTTCGCCGAGGAGTTCCTCTTGACCCGACCACTACTAGAAGCGATTTCAGCCACCGAGCCAGTCGTTTTGCTCATTGACGAAATCGATCGTGTCGAGCTAGAGACCGAAGCCCTGCTCTTGGAAATCCTCTCGGAGTACCAAGTCTCCATTCCCGAACTCGGAACCGTGAAGGCCAAGCAGATCCCGATGGTCTTTTTGACCTCCAACAACACTCGCGAACTCTCCGAAGCGTTGAAGCGTCGCTGCCTCTACCTCTACGTCGGCTACCCCGATGTCGAGCGTGAGCGTGACATCATCATCTCGCGAGTCCCCGGTATTTCAACGGCTCTCGCCGAGCAGATTGCCCGCGTCGTACGTTCGTTGCGCAATCTGGACCTCAAGAAGGCCCCCTCGGTTTCGGAAACGCTGGACTGGGCGCGCACCCTCGTACTCCTGGGCCGCGAAGAGATCGGTGAGGCCGATGCCGTCGCCACGCTGCACATCTTGTTGAAGTACCAGACCGACCTCGAAAAGGCCACTAAGGAATTAGTGGGCCGGGGCAAGGCTCTTGCGTAATCTGCTCGGCGAGTTCATCGTCGAGTTGCGAGCGGCCGGGCTGCCGGTATCGATGTCAGAACACGTCGACGCCGCACGGGCCCTCACGGCCATTGATATCTCGGATCGCGACATGGTGAAGGCCTGCCTGGCCGCCACGTTGGTCAAGAACGGCGATCACATGCCCGTCTTTTCGACGGCTTTCGACGTGTACTTCTCCAACCGCCACGCCAGTGGCGCCGATCTGGGAGAGATGGACGAAGAGTCGAGCAACGCTGACGAGACCAAGGGTGACGACCCGAACGCCACCGGTATGCGTGGTTCGGGTCGCAGCCGGGGGATGGGCGGCGGCGGAGGTTCGTCCATGTCGGCTGAAGAGCTGGCCGAGATGCTCTTTAAGGCCATGCAGTCCAATGATTTGAACTCCATGCGTTCGGGCGCTCGTGAGGCCGTTGATCGTTACGCCGGCATGGAGCCGGGTCGCCCCGTGGGCGGGACCTACTACCTCTACCGCACTTTGCGAAACCTGGATCTCGACACGCTGATGGATCGATTGATTGCCGCCGGTACCAAGGCCGAGGCCGACGGCCTCGAAGAGCGCCTCGTCAAGGATGAGGCCAAGGCCAAGGTCGAGGCCCTCAAGGCCGCGATTGAAGCGGAGATTCGCGAACGACTCGTTGATGACCGCGGGGCCGAAGCGCTCGGCAAGAGTGTGCGAAAGCCCCTCCCCGAGGACATTGACGTCATGCACGCCAATCGCGACGAGATGGCCCAACTAGAACGTGCGCTCAAGCCGCTGAGTCGCAAGTTGGCCACTCGTTTGGCCCGCCGTCGACGCAAGCGTCGTCGCGGCCCCATTGACTTGCGCAGCACCGTTCGCCGCAGCCTCTCGACCGGAGGGGTGCCGATTGACTTGCGCTTTAAACCACCCCACCCCGCCAAGCCGGAGATTGTCGTCATTGCCGACATTTCCGGATCAGTGGCCTCTTTTGCTCGATTCACGCTGCACATGGTCCACGCCATCTCCTCCCAGTTCTCTAAGGTGCGCAGTTTCGTCTTTGTCGACGGACTCGATGAAGTGACCCACCTCTTTGAGGAGAGCGACGACCCGGCCGAGGCCGTGGCCCGTATCAACTCTGAGGCCGACGTCATTGCTTTCGATGGTCACAGTGATTACGGCCGAGCCCTGCTGGTATTCCATGAAAAGTACGCCAGCACAATCAATAAACGCACGGCCGTCTTGATTCTCGGTGACGCCCGGAATAACTACCACCAAGCGCACGCCGAAGTGCTGGCTGACTTGAAGTTCCGCGCCCGCAACGTCTACTGGCTCAACCCTGAACCAACGAGTTACTGGAACAGCGGCGACTCTGTTATCCGCGAGTACGCCCCGTACTGCGACAAGGTCGTGGAGTGTCGGAGCTTGCGCCAGCTGGAGGCCTTCGTCGGAGATTTGGCGTGAGTTCAGAACCACTTTTGCCGCCCGATGGGATTCGTCAACGCGGCCCCGTAGTTTCCGGAACCCAACTCATGTTGATCCGTCACGGAGAGAGCGTCGCCAATAGTGCCGGTGTGGCCGGGGGCGCGCTCGGCGACGGTGGTCTGACCCCACTCGGAAGGCTGCAAGCACGAACGCTGTCCACGCGATTGACCATGACCGGTGAGTTCGCTGCGGCCACGGCCTTCTACACCTCTGTGCTTCCGCGAGCACGCGCGACTGCTGCGCTGCTGGCACCTGCCTTGCCTTCTGGCCTCGCCCTAGCCACCTTGGAAGATGTGGACGAATTGCGTGTCGGCGAAGGAGACGGACTTTCGTGGAGCGAGTTTGCTGAACGATTCAATCCACCCAATTGGGACGTCGATCCCCACCTCGAAAATGCCCCCGGCGGAGAGTCACTGCTTTCGTTCTACGCACGGGTCATCTCGGCTTTGGCGCTCGTAGCGGAGCGTCATCCAGCCGAAATGGTGGTGGTGGTCTGCCACGGTGGCGTTATCGAGCAGGCCGTGAAGTGGTCACTTGGTCTCGAGCCTGGTCGCCGCCTCCAGTCGCGCATTGAACATTGCTCCCTAACGGAAATCGAAGTGAGCGGGGAGTATCGCCGACTCCTTCGCTACAACGATCAATCACCACTACCGAACCATTAGTTGGCGGCCGCCGTCTGGTCCGGCGCTAGAACTAGCGCTGGCTGAGGTACTCGGCTACGTGGAAGGCCAAGTCCAACGACTGGGAAGCGTTCAGTCGGGGATCGCACATTGAGGTGTAGTTAAGGCCGAGGTCCTTTTCGGAAAGTCCCATGCCACCACCGAGACACTCGGTGACGTCGTCGCCGGTGAGTTCGATGTGTAGCCCGCCAGCCCACGTGCCGAGTGACTGGTGGATATTAAAGAAGGAACGCACTTCGGCCAAGATGTCATCGAAGCGGCGTGTCTTGACATCACCCTTGGTCGTGAAGGTGTTGCCGTGCATTGGGTCACAGGTCCAGACAACCGACTGACCGGCGTCCTTGAGGGCGCTGATCTGTGCGGGCAACTTGTCTTCAATTAAGTCTCGACCCATACGGGAAATCAACGTGATGCGGCCGGGAATATTCTCGGGATTGAGCTTTTCCACGAGAGCCACGGTCTCTAGGGGCGTGAGGTCGGTGCCGACCTTCATACCGAGAGGGTTGCCGACACCACGGAGGAACTCCACGTGCGCCCCGTCCAGTTGGCGTGTGCGATTCCCGATCCACAGCATGTGGGCCGAGCAGTCGAACCAGTCGCCGGTAAGAGAATCGCGACGAGTGAGCGCTTGTTCGTAGGGGAGAATAAGCGCTTCGTGGCTGACGTAGAAGTCAACTTCGTGGAGATGACTTTCGCGCCCGAGGTCAATACCGCACGCGGCCATGAAGCGCAGTGCTCGTTCGATGTCGTCGGCGACCACGGCGTAACGCTGGCCCATGGCCGAGTCGGCGACGAACTCCTGGTTCCATGCGTGGACGCGAGAGAGATCGGCGAAGCCACCCTTGGTAAAGGCGCGCAGGAGATTGAGCGTGGTGGCGCTCTGGTGGTAGGCCTGCACTAAGCGAGTGGCGTCGGGCCGTCGGGCCTCGGGGGTGAAGGGTTCGTCATTAACGATGTGACCGCGGAAGGCTTCGAGCGAAACCCCATCGATAGTCTCAATTTCCTTACTGCGGGGCTTGGCGAACTGACCGGCGATACGGCCCACTTTGACTACGGGAACGCCCGAGGCGTAGGTGAGGGCAACGGCCATCTGCAATATCACCTTGAGCTTGTCGCGAATGGCGTCGGCGCCAGCGACGTGGAATGATTCGGCGCAGTCACCGGCTTGCAGCAGGAAGGCCCGCCCGTTGGCGACGTCACCGAGCTGGGCCGTTAGGCGTCGAGCTTCACCGGCAAAGACGAGAGGGGGCTGGGCGACAAGGGCCGCTTCGGCCGCTTCGAGCTCGGACAGGGAGGGCCAGGCCGGCTGTTGGAGCGCTACGTGCGAGCGCCACGAGGTGGGATTCCAGTCCGACGTGACGTTATTCATGTTCCTAGCGTAGAGCGAACGGGTCGAGTTAGGAAAGTCCGGCTTCTAGTGTGTGAAGGTGACGTTACGTCGAGTCGGAATCTTTGGGGGCACCTTTGACCCCCCGCACCTCGGACACGTAGCCGCCTTGAGCGATGCCTGGGCCTCGTCCAACTTTGATGAAATAGTCGTGACGGTGGCGGGAGACCCTTATCTCAAGTCCAACGAGGGTGCTATCACGCCGGCTATTCGCCGACTAGGTATGGCTGAAGCGGCTTTTGCCGAACTACCCGGAGTGCGGGTCTCGGATATGGAGATCAGGCGGAGTGGCCCGACCTACACAATCGATACGGCCCGAGAGCTACTCACCCCCGACGTGACTTTGACACTGATTATTGGAGCCGATGTCGTGCCTCAACTCACCCGATGGCGGGAGGCGGAGACGCTCGCGTCGATGGTGACGCTCTACGTTTTGCCGCGGGGTGATGAAATGGTGACGATTCCGGCCGGGTGGCGGGGAACTATCGCCTCAATGGAGCCCGTTGACCTCTCGAGTACTCTGACCCGAAAACGCTTGGAAAATGGCGAGAATCCCCATGGTTTGGTGCCCGAAGCGGTAATTCCTCTGCTCTAGACCTCCCGCGGGTAGCCTGTAGTCACGATGGCAGTTCGAATTCTCGACCTGACGGAGACGGATCGGCCCCCTTTACGGGTGGTCGAAACCGTACTTTCCCGGCGCGACCTGCGCCGTATTCGTCATCGTTGGGAGATCTTGGGTCTCGGGCTCCTCATTGTTCCCTTTCTCGTCACGCTGGTGTCACTCGGGGTCTCGCACTGAAACCCGAAACATCAGCCGCTCCACTTCCCGCCTGGCCGATCCCCGCTGCGACCCACGAACTACTTGAGGCGGCCGTTGCTGGCGCTTCCGAGAAGATTGGCCTCAATACCACCGTGCTCTACTGCGGCGAGCTAATTGACGCCTTCGACGCCCTGGTCATCGTTTCTGGTCGTAACGACCGCCAGGTGCGGGCCATCGCCGAAGAGATCGAACGGCTCGGCCAGCTCCAGGGTCGCAAGACCCTGCGAGAAGAGGGCTGGAGTGATGGTCGATGGGTAGCCCTGGACTACGGCGACGTCATTGTGCACGTCTTTGAGGAAGAGGCTCGGGAGTACTACGACCTCGAACACCTCTGGAGCGCGGCTCCGACGTATCGCCCCTAGGGCGCAGTGCTGTCAATCGTGAGCGTGCGGCCATTGGCCACATCGGTCACGTTCAGGGTGGTTATCCCGTAACTGTCCCGAAGTGCGGCGACCAGCTGCTGCATTGCCGACCTAGTGCTGGCGGAGTCTCCGGATTGAAATCCTGCGCTAATAAAGAGGTTGGCTTCGCTGCCGCGAACTACAGCCCGAC
>JBAXMO010000074.1:0-6536 GCA_037134255.1 Actinomycetes bacterium
CTCAGCAGTGGCCTTAGCCGGGGCCTTCTTGGAGACAGGAGCCTTCTTAACCTTGGGGTCTTCAGGCTGATCGTCACGGCGAATTCCTTCGTCGTCGGCACGGCGCCGCATGCGGTCGGCCTGTGCATCTTCAATTGACGACGAGGCGCTCTTGGCGTCGACTCCCATGCGGGAGGCGAGATCCTGGAGCTCCTTGTTCGTGAGACCGAGCTCCTTGGCTAGCTCGTGTACTCGAATTTTCTTTGCAGCCAAAACACTTCCTCAAATCGGTATCTAACGCAGTCGTTAAACACGGTTGCTAGTCTCGCACAACTCCACTGCTATCTAGTTGCTCTCCCCTCAGGAGTGAAGCGATGGCTTCACTGTCTCCCAGGGAGATCGGACGCCGAAGCGCCCGAACTAGACGGCCCGCGGGGACATCTCGCCGGCATTCACCGGCTTGACACCACCACGCACCGCGGCCGTTTCCGGTACCGAGGTACCACGACCGCCCCACATCGCACCCCACTCGGACCAACTCCCCCGCAGGTTTGGTGGCACGGCAGACGACGCAGGTCCGCAACGGGGTTATTCCGTGACCTCTTCCTCATTGGTGGTCTCAACGACCACTTCTTCAGAAATCTCTTCGGACGCCTCAACTGCAACGTCTCCGTACTCAGCCTCTTCCACCAGCGCCTCTTCGGCCTCGACGGCCACTTCAGACTCTTCAACATCGGAACGGATGTCAATGCGCCATCCGGTCAAACGGGCGGCGAGGCGGGCATTCTGGCCCTCCTTGCCGATGGCCAGGGAAAGCTGCTGGTCTTGCACGATGACCGTGGCGGTACCAGTCTCTTCGTCCAGGATGACTTCGCGTATTCGGGCAGGCTGCAGAGCGGCCGTAATGAACTCGACGGGGTCATCGCTGTAGGGCACGATGTCGACGCGCTCATTGCGAAGTTCATTCGTAATGTTGCGTACGCGTGAGCCACGGGCACCAACACAGGCACCGACGGGGTCGACGTCAGAATCATTGCTAGCCACGGCCACCTTGGAGCGGTGCCCGGGTTCACGAGCGAGAGCCTTGATTTCTACGAGACCGCTGGCGATTTCCGGTACTTCAATTTCGAACAACTTCGCGACCAAGGCGGGGTGCGTCCGCGAAACCACGATGGACGGACCTTGGTTGGTGTTGCGGACTTCGACGATGTACACCTTGACGCGCTGACCTTCGGTCAGGTGCTCAATGTTGATCTGCTCGGCACGAGGCATCATCGCTTCGCCCTTACCGATGTTCAGCTTGGTGTACCGGTCGAGGAACTTCTCGTTAACTGGCAACACGGTGCCCGACACTATGTCACCCTCGCGGTTAACGAACTCTTCGTACATGTGGCGACGGCGAATTTCAGCAATGGCGTCTAGCAAGTTCTGACGGGCATTACGAGCCACGATGCGACCGAAGTCGGCTGGCGTGGCATCCCACTCGTCGGTGATGTTGCCCTCCGCGTCGAGAACGAGGCCAATGATCTTGATTGCGCCGGTCTCGGGGTTGATTTCGACTTCAGCGTCTTCGGCCGCGTCGGGACGCTTCTTGTAGGCCTTCAGCATCGAGTTGGCGAGAGCGTTAAGCAGCTCCATTACTTCAATGTTTTCCTCTTGCGCCATAGCGCCGAGTGCATCACGAAAACTCATGACTACTTCCTTCCTTTAGAACTGGTTTGGGGACGACCTTTAGAGGGGGTGGGCTTGGCTGTGGCACCCCAGACAAACACGGTGCGTGCGCGCTCCACGTTGTCGATCTCAATAGAAATTTCACCGAGGTTGTTGTCACGTAAGACAATGGTGTTGCCAGTGACGCTGACGAGCTCGCCTTCGAGACGGCGAGTGGCTTCGCCCTTACGCATTTCACGCAAGGTCACTAGGGTGCCGATGGCAGTCGTGAAGTGTGTAGAAGTACGCAAACGACGCTCGAGGCCGGGACTAGAGACATCGAGGGTGTAACGACCTGGAAACGGGTCGTTCTCGTCGAGCCACTCTGAAATCGTGCGATTGGCCTTGGCTAGGGAGTCGACATCGACCCCTCCGTCCTTATTCACGGTGACGTTCAGGCTGCCCTTCGTGAATTCAAGGTCGTAGAGATCTAGGCCTAACGGCAACAAGAGAGCAGAAATGGGCGTAGTGAGGTCAACCATTTTCTACTCCTTTCTGTTGCACGCGACCGACGACCGGCAAAGCAAAACGCGGGCCCAAGGCCCGCGTGTTACGAGTCCAATCGTCCATAGCGGACTGTCTGACATATGGTAGCAGAATTACGCCATTTTTGCTCTTTGATTCTCCAAAAGCCCCAATTTATAGGGCTTTTGGGCCATTGCTACTAGGTCTTAGTAGCTCTTGGCGACGATAGCCACCAAACCGGCCTCGTCTTCATTGTCGGGCATCGAGCCGTCGGCCCGTTGAAGGCAGCGAACGGTGATGGCCTGCGTACGCAGCGTGGCTTCACCCTCGCCCTGAACTAGGTCCCAGCCGAGACGGGCAAATCCCTCGTTAGCCACTTCGGCGGCCTCGGCAATACTCGACACATCGACCGTACGGCTCGCTAGGGCGCTACGCGAACTTTCCAAGATTGACTGTTGGATCTCTTCGAGCAGGGTGACAATTCGCGCGGGAGCCTCTTCCAGTCGCACCTGAATCTTGTCCCCCGTGTCACGACGAGCCAAGGTAACGAGGCCCTCGGCGAGGTCGCGGGGCCCCACTTCAACGCGAACCGGCACGCCCTTGATCTCCCAGTCAGTCACGCGGCGACCAAAACTGCCTCGTCCGTGATCGGTACGTACACGAATACCGGCAGCGAGAAGTTGTCGAGAGATCTCCTCGGCTGCATTATTGACTGACTCTTCATCGCGCACGGCGAGAACGACTGCTTGGATCGGCGCGAGACGCGGAGGCACAACCAGACCATTGTCGTCACCGTGAGACATGATGAGGCCACCGATGAGACGAGTCGAGGCGCCCCATGATGTGGTGTAGCAATACGCCGCCGTGCCACTCTCATCTTGGAACTTGATGTCGAAGGCCTTGGCGAAGTTCTGGCCCAGTTCATGACTCGTAGCCATCTGGAGCGCCTTACCGTCACGCATGAGGCCCTCACAGGTCATCGTGTTGGTGGCACCGGCAAATCGCTCACTCTTGGACTTGATACCCAAATAGACCTGCACGCCGAGCACATTTTGGATGAAGTCGTTGTAGACCTCGTGGTGAATCTTGCGGGCGTACGTGGCCGCGTCTTCGAACGAGGCATGAGCCGTGTGGCCCTCCTGCCAGAGGAACTCGGAGGTCCGCAGAAACATACGGGGCCGCAGTTCCCAGCGCACTACGTTGGCCCACTGGTTTAAGAGGAGTGGCAAGTCACGGTGCGACTGGATCCACTTGGCCATGAATTCACCAATAACGGTTTCAGAAGTTGGTCGCACCACCACGGGCTCGCTGAGTTTCTCTCCACCGGCGTGCGTCACAACGGCGAGTTCCGGACTAAAGCCCTCCACATGTTCGGCTTCACGGCTCAGGTAGCTCTCGGGAATAAAGAGTGGGAAGTAGGCGTTCTCGGCTCCGGCGGCCTTGATCCGCCGGTCAATCTCGGACTGAATGTGTTCCCAAATGGCGTAACCGTAGGGACGAATGACCATGGTGCCGCGAACCGGACCATTGTCGGCCATTTCGGCCTTGGCTACGACGTCTTGGTACCAACGGGGAAAGTCCTCGTTTTGAGGGGTCAATACGCCTGGCTGTGCCACGGTGCTCCTTCGAAGTGAATGAAGGAAATCCTACTTCTCGACGTTGTTGATTCGGCGACGAATCTCGGTGATCTTTTCATTCGCGCGATTGGCATCAGCACCCTTAGCGTCGAGCAACAGGGCGCGGTCGGCCTCGGCCTCTTTTTCCGCGTTGAGATCACGGGCCGCTAGGCGCGCTTCGACGCCTTCGGCCACTAGCTTCTTGGCTTCGTCGACAAGAGCCTGCACCATCTCATCTTCGGGAACGACACGCACAATCTGTCCCTTGATGAAAAGGTGACCACGCTTCTTGCCGGCCGCAATGCCCAGGTCGGCGTGTCGTGCTTCTCCGGGACCATTCACCACACAGCCCATAACGGCGACCTGAATGGGCAGGTTGAGTTCCTGTAGGGCCTGCTGCGCCTCGTTCGCGACCTTGATGACGTCTACTTCGGCTCGGCCGCAACTGGGGCAGGCAATGAGATCGAGACCCTTGCGCTCGCGAAGTCCCAGCGATTCAAGTAGCTGGCGACCGGCCTTGGCCTCTTCGACCGGATCGGCGGTAAGCGAGTAGCGCAGAGTGTCGCCAATGCCCTCGGCGAGCAAGGTACCGATGCCTACGGAGCCCTTCAGCAGTCCACCGGCAGAGGGCCGGCCTCGGTCACGCCGAGGTGGAGTGGGTAGTCAAAGGTCGCGCTCGCGAGTCGGTAGGCCGCAATCATCAGAGCCACGCTGGAGGCCTTCACCGAAATCTTCACGTCATCGAAATCGACTTCTTGGAAATAGCGCAGTTCGATCTGCGCTGATTCCACGAGAGCCTCGGGTGTGGCGCCACCGTACTTGGCGTAGAGATCGGGGTGGAGCGATCCCGCATTCACACCAATACGAATCGGGACGCCACGATCTTTCGCCTCACGCGCCACAAGCTTGATCTCTTCGGGCTTGCGGAGGTTGCCGGGATTAAGACGCAGTCCGTGCACGCCGGCCTCTAGTGCCGCGAGAGCCATCTCGACGTGAAAGTGAATGTCGGCAATGATCGGAACGGGCGACCGGGGAACAATTTGAGCCAACCCTTCAGCCGCTTCTTGTTCGTTGCAGGTGCATCGAACAAGGTCCGCACCGGCGGCGGCCAGTGCGTAAATCTGTTCCAGAGTTCCGTCAACGTTGGCCGTCTTGGTCGTGGTCATTGACTGAATGGTGATGGGGGCGTCGCCACCGACGAGCACATTGCCCACCGAGATCTGACGAGTCTTGCGGCGGGGCGTTAAGAGCGATGAGGTGACTTCCACAGTTCTATTCTGCCGTGTCGCTCAAGAGTTCGAACGCACTACTGAAACGGGTTGTTTATCGGGTGCACAATGTCGAGATAGAGCGTGGTGAGGAAGATGAAGGCCAGTAGCCCCAGGAAGAGAAAAACGAAGGGGGCTAAGCGATTGAGGTCGGCTTGATAGCGGGGCTGACCCTTGCGGGTGCGAATCCGTTCGTAGGTGGCCACCAACACCAAGCCGCCGTCCAGTGGCATCATCGGAAACATGTTCAGAACGCCGATGAAAATATTGAGGGTCGCGAAAAGGGCAATGAACTCGCGAGGTCCGGCGTGCGCGCTCTCCACCGCGAGGCGGACCGCACCAACGCCCGAAACGGGACGATTGCCGGTTTGGGCCGACTGCTGACCAACGGAGTTATCAGTCACATTGCTAAGGAGGTTGCCGAGTTGTGATGGAGAAAACATTTTGGGCACCGAGAGTGTGGCGTCTTTGATCATGGTTCCTACGGTGGTGGCCACAGTGGGAACGGCCGTCCACGGGGCGACGCGCTTGTTGGGATTCTCGAGCGAGATTCCGAGAAAGCCGTGAGCGGGATCTGACGGCGCCACCAGCGCCACGCCACCGGAGCGAAGCGTGCGCCCGTCAACGGGCGTGACTGTTACGGTCCGCTGCACACCATCGCGACGAATCGTTATTTCGAGCGGCTCATTCGAGGAGACTGCCACGGCGTCAATCAGCGATGAACCACCGTGCACGTCGGTGACTCGACCAGTCGTGAGATTGGCAATGCGCTCAACGACGTCACCACGTTGAATGCCGGCGAGCTGCGCCGCGTTTCTAGTTTGGCCGTCCCACTTTGTAAAGCCGGCAATCTGAATTTTCGAACTATCAGGAACCCCGAGAGCTGAGTAGGAGACAATCAACAGCAGCGACGCCATGATGACGTGCATTATGGAGCCGGCCGAGGCGACGAGTAGACGGCGTGGGTAGCTCTGCGCACGGTAACTCCGAGGCTCGTCACTGTCATCTAGTTGTTCCAGCGACGACATTCCCGTGATTTTTACGTAGCCACCCAGCGGGAGGGCCTTGATGCCGTACTCCGTCTCACCGCGACGAAAGGACCAGATTCGCGGACCGAAGCCGACGAAAAACTCGGTGGCCTTCATACCGGTCCATTTGGCCGTCAGGAAGTGACCGAGTTCGTGACCAACAACCATGAGCAGGACAGCTGCAATAACGGCCGGTAGGAGCCAGCCGCCGAGTCGAACCATGAGCACGACGACCAGTACGGCAATCGCTACTTCTTTCCAACTTGCTCGTGGCTCGGTAATCATAGGACAGAGACCATCTTGGCCGCGATTCTCCGAGAATTTCCGTCGTGCTCCCGAAGTTCTTCCACGGAAGTCAGTGGCCCGCCGTCAAAGGCATCGAGCGTGCGCGCTACCACGGAAATAATGTCACTCCACACAATGCGGTCTTTCAGGAAGGCCCCTTCCTGAAAGACCGCATTGTGTGGAGT
>JBAXMO010000075.1:0-6313 GCA_037134255.1 Actinomycetes bacterium
CCAACGGTCCGAGTTCGGGCGTCTGGTGGCGTGCGATGCGATGAGCCGCAATGAGTCGAGGAAGATTCTTGCGGGACTCAATCGTCCCGGCGCAGAGCGTGAAGGGCCCAGTGATGCCGTGGGCATCCAGCAACCGTGCGGACGCACCACCACTCGGCACACTGGGGCGATCGAGACCGAGAGTGATCGGAAAAATACGACTAGCCGCCACGCCTTCGGCCGCGACCCGTTCGGCCATCGCCGGGGTCGTGACGAAGATGCGAATGTCTTCGCGTTGACGCACCAGCTGAAATCTCGACTCGTGGAACTCTCGACCGCGGGCCGTGGTGCTCTCGGGTTGATCGCGCCAGACAAAGTCGTGGACCGTGACCGAGCGAATAGTGCCAGGTCGTGGTGGGCCGAAGGGACCGGTGAAGGTGGTGGCGTGAATCACTGTGGCGTGGGGCGTTACACCAAAGTCCGACCGGGCCCAGCGCTCGGCGTAGTAGCGACCTCGCAACTTTTCGGCGACCGCTCCCCACCGCGAACCACCGATGATTGGCGGACCCACTTCTTGGACGGTCCAGTCCCCGTGGTGCTCCTGCATTCCGGCGAGCAGACCCCGAACGTAGGTCCCAATGCCGCCCGGCTGGGGGCGACGAAGTTGGTCCACGCTGATGGCTACCGTCTTCACTTCGCCCTACTTTCGCCCACAGCGTCACGATAGAGCCGTTCGTATCGTTCGGCCACCACGGGAGGCGAGAAGTCGACGGCGCGCACGTTACCGGCGGCCATCAGGAGTTGGCGGTGGGACTCGTCGGCGAAGTTACGCAACACGCTCGCGATAATCGCGTCGTGGTCGTAGAGCTCCACCAGATCGGCGGCCCCCTCGAGGAGTTCACGATTTACGTCAGTTGAAGTAGCGACCACGGGAATCGACGCCGCGAAGGCCGCCACGGGCAGCGAGGGAAAGCGAGCGCCGTCGGAGAGGTGCAGCACGCTGTGCGCGTCCCACAAGAGTCGGCGGGCCCGGTTGCGGGAACGAACGATGACGTCGGGACACTCGGTCTTGAAGCGAGCCCCGGCCTCTCGACTAGCCAAGACCACGACCTGCGAACCTTGGGCCTGGGCCAGCTTGGTCAGTTCGGGGGCTAACTCCAAGAAGAGCTCCGCCGTACCCGTCACGCTAACTAGCAGCGCGTTACCCACCTTCGGGCGAGCCTTTATCGACACGGCCGGATGGGCCACGGCGATGTCCTGATTCTCGATCTCAAGGACCGACTGCACTTCACGTCGGGCTGCGTACGAGGTGGCCACAATCTGGGCGCCACGGTCGACGGAACGGCGCAGTTGCTCGATGCGCCACCGGCCGGCCGACTCGTCGCGCAGTGGTCGCAGATCGTCGACGGAAACCAGTAGCGGCGTGCGCTTAGTCGGTGGCACCAACGTTCCGGCGACGTGCAGCACATCGAGTGGGGGTAAGAAGCGATCGATGGCCGGACCGCGGCCCCGGCGCCACAGCGGTCGCAGCACGCTGGGAAAGGTTCGCACCACCCCATCGACGGGTTCGTCCATCTTGCGGGTGGCGAAGGTTACTAAGTCAATGGTGCGTTCTTCCAGAGCACCGACGAGATTCATCATCGTGTCGCCGAGGGGTTCGAGAGATCCGGCGAGGTCGAGACCTACGCGCAGGGTCGGTTGACTCAACGTGGCACCAGTAGACGGTGCATCTCGTTCGTCCACGTCGGCCACAGATCAACGGCCCACTGACCGAAGGGCTCGCTGCTCAACGCCACGACGGCCACCTGGGCCACGGGGTCAATCAAGAGGAGCGAGCCGCTCTTGCCGAAGTGACCGTAACTAGTGGCCGGCCACTGCGAACCCATCCAGTGGTCCTTGGTGCCCTTTACTTCGGGACCGAGGGCCCACGGGCAGGGCGAGAAGGAGCCGAAGCCTGGCACGACACCGTTCAGTTCGGGGAGATGCGTCGTGCGCATGCGGGCAAAGGTATCGGGGCTGAGGAGATCGCCGCGGAGCCACGTGGTGGCCAACGCTTCGGCCGAGGCCAACGAACCGCGTAGTCCGGCCGTGACCGAACCGTCATCGGTGACGTCGTTCATGCCGAGTGGTGCGAGGAAGCGATCTCTGAGCCACTCCAGTGGAGGGCGGTCATTGACGATGCGAGAGACCAAGAGGTCGTAGCCGTACGTCGAGTAGATGCGACGTTGCCCCACCGGCTGGGTTGGCGCAGTGGCATCGATACCAACCCCCGAGGCGTGAGAGAGCAGATCGGCCACCGTGGAGTTCGAGGGACCGACCGGCGCGTCGAGCTTGAGATACTGCCAGTCGTGCTCAATGCCAACGGCCACAGCCACCACCAGTTTGGAGAGTGAGGCCCAGTCGTAGATGCGCTCGCGGTCACCTTCGCTGTCCACGGTCTCGAGCGACCCGTCCCGCAGTGCGAGGAGCGAAACGGCCGAACCCGAGGGCCAGCCCGCCAACAGAGATGTCGTCGTCATACTTTGGAATACTACCTACCTCGCCTCTAAGGTCAGGGGCGTGATAACTGTTCTATGTGGTGGAGTGGGTGCCGCTCGCCTCCTGCGCGCCCTGCGCACCCAAATTGACGAGCGCGACATCGTGGCCATCGTCAACGTCGGAGACGACCTCGAACTACACGGACTGACCATCTGTCCCGACATCGACACCATCACCTACACCCTGGGTGGTCTGAATGACGACGAACGTGGTTGGGGTCTAAAGGACGAAACGTGGCGAGCCATGGGCCGGCTCGGTGAACTCGGTGGGGAGTCCTGGTTTTCGCTCGGCGATCAAGACCTCGCCACCCACCTCTACCGGACCCAACGGATGCACGAGGGTGCGAGCAAGCTCGAGGTCACGGCCGAACTGGCCGAGAAGCGCGGACTCACCCTGCGCATGCTCCCAGCCTCTAACGACGTGATTGCCACCCGACTCGACACTGAAGTCGGCGACCTCTCCTTCCAGGAGTACTTCGTCAAGCACCACCACGGCGTGACCACTCACGCGGTTCGTTACGTCGGCGGTGCTACGGCCATCCCGGCCCCCGGAGTTCTCGAGGCCATTGCGTCGGCCTCGCGCATCATCATCGCCCCGTCGAATCCCATCCTCTCCATTCAGCCAATTGTCGAGATGCCGGCCATCGCCGAAGCACTCAAGGCCCGTCGTAACGACGTCATCGCGGTGACACCACTGATTGGTGGCGCGGCCCTGAAGGGTCCGGCCGACCGCTTGATGAACGAGTTGGGTTACGAATCGAGCAACGCCGGTATCGCCCGCTACTACGCCCCCTACGCCGCCACCCTAGTGATCGACGAAGTCGATGCCGAGACGGCCGGTGACGTTGAGGCGGCCGGGATGCGGGCCGTGGTCACGACGACCATCATGGCCAATCCCCTCCACGCCGAGGCTCTCGTTCGCGAGCTGCTCAAGTGAGCACGCTGCAGATCTGGGCCCTGCGGGGCGTCCCGGAGATTGGCGAGAACGATTCACTGGCCGACGCCATTGTCAACGCGCTGGCTACTTCGGAGTTGACTCTGCAAGACGGGGACATCCTCACCGTCACGAGCAAAGTAGTCAGTAAGTCCGAGGGCCGCACCGTGCCCTTCGACGGCACCGACGAAGACAAGGTCCGACTCATCCTGCAAGAGTCCAAGCGGGTGCTCCGTCGCCGGGGGACGCTGCACATCGTGGAGACGCACCACGGATTTATCTGCGCCAACGCCGGCATTGATCTTTCGAACACGGCCGAGAACACGGCCGTGTTGTTGCCCGTCGACCCCGACCGTTCGGCCCGTCGTATTCGTGGCGACGTACAACGTCGACTCAATGTCTCCATTGGCGTCATCGTCACCGACACCTTCGGACGCGTCTGGCGCTCCGGCGTTACCGACGTGGCGCTCGGGGTGGCCGGCATCAAGCCCGTGCTCGATCTGCGGGGAACTACTGACGCCACGGGTCGGGTGTTGGAGGCGACCGAGGTGGCCGTGGCCGACCAAATCGCCGGCGCGGTCAATCTCGTGTTGGGCAAAGCGGCCGGAACCCCGTTCGCGATTGTGCGCGGTATTGATCCCAGTGTCTTTGGTGAGGGCAGTATCAGCGACAACGTCATTCGACGGGCCGCCGAAGACCTCTTTCGTTAGTGGCTGCGGTAGCTGGCCCAGGCGTCGCTAATGAGTGTGTCGAGATCCGAATAGCGAAGCTCCCAGCCGAGAACCGCTTTGGCTTTGTCGTTGCAGGCCACCGAGGCCGCTAAGTCACCGGGGCGCCGCTCCGTGCGTCGAACGTCCAAGGTCTGACCGGTCACTCGCTCCACCGCTTGAATCATCTGCAGGTTGGAGTATCCCGTACCGGTGCCGAGGTTCAGCACCAGATTGCTCTCTCGATTGAGTACGTCGAGGGCCAAGATGTGCGCAGCCGCCAAGTCCTTGACGTGCACGTAGTCACGAATGCAGGTGCCGTCGGGTGTGTCGTAGTCGGTGCCGTAGAGGGAAACAAACTCACGGTCACCGGCCGCCACGGCCAACAAGATTGGAATCAGATGAGTCTCGGGGGTGTGGAGTTCGGGGTGAGACAGCGTGCCGCCGGCCGC
Organism: Actinomycetes bacterium; assembly: GCA_037134255.1. Lineage (GTDB taxonomy): Bacteria > Actinomycetota > Acidimicrobiia > Acidimicrobiales > RAAP-2 > RAAP-2. The sequence goes on from JBAXMO010000075.1 coordinate 4,610, forward strand.
GTTGAAGTACCGCAGTCGGGCGACGTTGATGCGTCCCTGGCGAGCTAGCCAGTCGAGGGCCTGTTCCACCATGTACTTGGACTGGCCGTAGGGGTTCTGGGGTTCGACGTGATGGGTCTCGTCGATGGGCAACGTTACTTCCGGGCCATAGACGGTGGCCGTAGAGGAGAAGACAAACTTCGCCACGTGTTGCTCGACGAGCACCTCGAGTAGTTGCAGGGACTCGGCCACGTTGTTACGGAAGAACTTTTCGGGAACGTGCATCGACTCCCCCGCCTCAATGTGGGCGGCGAAGTGAATGCAGGCGTCGAGATGACCGAGTGAGCGAATGAGGTCCTGGTCGCCACTGCGACCCTCGTGGAACTCAATGCCGGCCGGAACGTTGTCCGACAGTGATGAGGAGTGGTTGTCAATGCCGACAACCTCGTGTCCGGCCTCCAGTAGTAGTTCGGCCGTGTTGGAGCCAATAAATCCCGCTACGCCCGTAACGAGAACCCTCACTCGGGTCCTCCGAGGCGAACCTCACCCCGCAGAATGGAACCACCGGGCACCGTCACGCCACCGCCAATAACGCAGGTGGCTTCGAGGGTGGCCCCGCGACCGATCGTGGCGCCGGGTCCGATGATGCAGTCGCGAATGGTGGCGCCCTCGTGAACGACGGCACCAGGTAGCAGGACCGAGTTCTCAATCGTCACGTTGGAGGCAATAACGCAGTCGCGATCGATGGTGGCGAGCGACAGTGTGGCGTCGGTCACTCGGGCGCTCTCGTGAATCCAGTTGAAGTTGGCCACCGGCGTCGCGAGTGGAACGGGGCGGTGGGACTCCAGGATGTCGCGGTGGGCTTCGAGATAGGCCTGGGGTGTTCCGGTGTCGAGCCAGTAGGAGTCGTCCGAGAGGGCGAAGAGCGAACCACGTTCTACGAGACCGGGGAAGGTCTGACGTTCCACCGAGACGCGAACGTCAGGCGCAATGGTCTCTAAGACCGACGGCTCGAGCACGTAGGTGCCGGCGTTGATTTCATTGGTCGGGGCTTCGTCCCGCGGCGGCTTTTCGACGAAGGCAATTACGCGACCGTCGGGGTGCGTTGGCACCACGCCAAAACGTGAGGGGTCCTCCACGGGGTGCAGGGCAATCGTGGCCTCGGCGCCGCGTTCGCGGTGAAAAGCAATCAGACGCGTCACGTCGAGGTCGGTGAGCACATCACCATTAACGACAATGAACGTTTCATTGATTCCGGCGTCGAGAGCGGCGAAGCGAATGGCCCCGGCCGTGTCGAGGGGTGAGGGTTCCACGGCGTAGGTGACGTGCACCCCAGCCACCGTGTGGTCGGGGTAGGCCGCGATAAAACGATCGGGGAGGTATCCGAGGGAGAGCACGGCTTCGGTGACGCCGTGCTTAGCGAGGTTGGCCAGGACGCGCTCGAGCATGGGCACGCCAACGATTGGCAGCATCTGCTTGGGGGCGCGGTAGGTCAGCGGGCGAAGGCGTGTCCCTTCACCACCCACGAGGATTACCGCGCGCATGGTGAACGCTACTTAACCGTCGTGGTGGTTGAGGAAGGCGGCACGGTCGTCAAAGGGACGATTGTCGTCGCCGGAGCCGTCGTCGTTGGGATGTTCACCATGGTGGTGGAGGTCACGCCATATCCGGGAATCGTGGTCGTCGTGCCGGAACCGTTCGTGGACTGCTGAAGCTGGACCATGT
>JBAXMO010000076.1:0-6290 GCA_037134255.1 Actinomycetes bacterium
ACGGAATCTTGCACGGTGGCGTCTCGGCCCTGATTGCCGAATCGGCGGCGTCCATTGGTGGCGCTGTAACTGTCGGCCCCGACCGCATCGTGGTCGGCACCGAACTGAACTGTAGCCACCTGCGCTCCATGCGCGAGGGCCTCCTAACGGCCACGGCTCGCCCCATTCGTTCCGGCCGGACGGTGCACGTCTGGGGCATTGACCTCACCGACGAGGATGGCCGGATGATCTGCATCGCCCGTTGCTCTCTGGCCGTTTTGGATGCACCGAAGGCCTAGGTTCGTCGAGCCTAGGATTTTGCTTTATGACGGGACGGTCCTAATGGGAATTCGATTTGCCGGCTGGGGCGTTGGCCTCGGTGAGCGCATCGTCACCAATGACGACCTGAGCGCCACGCTCGAAACTTCTGACGAATGGATCCGCGAACGCACCGGTATCCGTGAACGCCGAATCGGCGGAACGGCTTCCTCACTCGGCCTCGCGGCGGCGCAAGCGGCCATGGTCGACGCCGGCGTTACGGCCGGCGACATTGATCTCGTCATCTTGTCGACGACGACTGGAGACCGGCTAATTCCCGGCACGGCACCAACGATTGCGGCCGCCCTCGGCATCACCGGTGGCGCCATGGACCTCAACGCGGCCTGCAGTGGTTTCATGTACGGCGTGGCCGTAGCTCGAGGCATGATCGCCACGGGTACCCAACGAGTTCTCCTCATCGGCGCCGAAAACCTCAGTCGTTGGGTCGACTGGGACGATCGCGCGACGGCCGTTCTCTTCGGTGACGGAGCGGGTGCCGTTGTCATTGAACCGTCCGAGGTGGACTCCGTTCTTTCAATCAATCTCGGCGCCGACGGCTCGCTGGCCGACATCATTCGCTGTGACCACGGTGGCTACATCTGGATGGACGGACGCGAAGTCTTCCGCCGGGCCGTGCGAGTCGTCGTGGAGTCCTCCGAGCGCGCTCTACGCGAAGCGGGCGTGACGATTGACGAGATCGATATTCTCCTGGCCCATCAGGCCAACTTACGCATTCTGCACGCCGTGGCTGACCGCTTGGGACTTAGTCACGACAAAATCGTGGTCTGCCTAGACAAGTACGGCAACACCTCCTCCGCTTCGATCCCGCTCGCGGTGGACCACGCTCGATCGCAACAACTACTTAGCCCTGGAAAGTTGGCACTGATGACTGGATTCGGTGGTGGAATGACGTGGGCGAGCGCCGTGGTGCGCTGGTCATGAGTGGTCCCGTTCTGGTAATCCTCGCCGCCGGGCGAGCGCGCCGTTTCGGCGGTATCAAGCCACTCGCTCCAATTGGAATTCACGGTGAAGCGGTGATTGACCTCATTGCCTCAGACGCCGTGGCGGCCGGCTTTGGTCACATCGTCGTCGTCATTAATCCCGATACGGGGCCAGTCATCAAGGAACACATTGCGACCCATTGGCCGCAGAGTGTCTCGGTGGGCTTCGCCACCCAAGAGCGACCCCTCGGCACCGTGCACGCCGTGCTCTCAGCCGAGAGCGAACTCGACACCACCGTGCCCTTTGGTGTCTGCAACGCCGATGATCTCTACGGCCGCGATGCCATGCTCACGCTTGGTCATCACCTAGCCACCGCCTCCAATAACTGTCTGGTCGGCTTTCGACTCGACCAGGCCCTCGTGGGTGACCAACCCGTCACCCGAGGTGTCTGCCAAGTTGAAGGCGGTCTCCTCACGGGGATTGCCGAACGTCGCCAAGTCTCGCTGGCCGGCGGCGGGTTCACCGCGGCCGACGGCCTAGAGCCTGTCCAGTTGGCCCCCGACAATCTCGTTTCGATGAATCTCTGGGGTTTTGCACCCTCCATGTGGGCAGTATTTCACGCCGCCATGAGTGCCGCGGAGGCCAGTGAAGAGGCCGAGGTGCTGCTACCCGAGATCGTGGGGCAAGAACTCCAGAGTGGGCGCGCCACGTTCGCGGTAATCCCCGCCACCTCCCAGTGTGTCGGTGTGACGCACCCCGATGATCTCGCCATTGTGCAAGCAGAGATTCGCAAACAGGTGGCTGCCGGCACGCGACCGGATCGCGCCTTCCACTAACGAGAATTGCGAAGGCCCCGAGTAGCCAGATCGTCTTTCGACTCCCAGCCCCTCGGGGTCTTCGAAGGCGCACACGTCCAGCCCCGTGTCGGACAGGACCAGCCGTGTGGCGGTCTCCCTACGCTTGGCGCCCACACACGGTTCGCCTCTCTGGACGAACCGCTCCGAAGGCCCAGTTCCCCTCGCGGAGTTCCTCGCCTTCTCGCTGACACCCATTCCAAAGTGTCCGCGCGAGTCGGTTCTGCGTAAACAGTGACGTTATGGTGCCACAGCGTCATGGCCGATTCTTTGGGAATTGGTGATTGCCACAGTGAAATGAACAGAAGTAGGGCAGAAAATCACTACTGGCGGCAGAGAAACCCCACCAATCTCACGTGATTACCCCAACTTTTCCACAGCCCTAGTGAGCGAGACTCAGAATCCCGACTACCCGAAAGGCGATGGCGAGCAGGAAACTGCGCACCGCCACGGTGAGGTCACGACCTCGATGGTTGCCGGCCCGCCACCGAACGCTGGCTCGATCGAGGTGATGAGCGCTGGCCCCTCGGGCAAGTGCCCAGCGCTCCACTCGTGATGGTGCTCGCCAAATAATTGAGACGAGTGCCCGTTGGCGTCCCCGTTGGCGGGCCGTAGTGGCTTGCGAGCGTTGCTGTGGATCGCGTCGGTAGCGAAGGACTTCGTGCGGGCAGAGCGTGAGCTCTCCTTGGCGGGCAAGTGCGACGAGGAAGGCCACGTCTTCACTTCGGTGCAACGAGATGTCGTAACCCCCGCAGGCCAATGCGGCCGAACGGCGGATCAAGATTCCACCCGGTGGCGGAACAACGAGACGAGTCAGCAAGGCTTCGCCTACCAGTTGAGTCGTTGGCGTCAATCGACCTCTGCGGCGAACCACGGGCAGGAGTTGCACCGTCGACCACGTTCCAATGTCAATCGGGGCACCGACGTTATTGACGGCCGTGAATCGACCCAGCGCAGCCGCACTGGCCGGAGTGATGGCCGACTGCAGTGTCCCGATAGCTCCGGGGGTCAATTCGTCATCACTATCGAGGAAGAGAATGAAGTCGCCACTGCTCGCGGCCAGTCCGTCGTTACGCGCTTGCGCCGGACCACCCGAGGTGGGGCGAGCAATCAAATGAATGCGCGGATTATCGACCGCGAGTCCCCTGGTAATCAGTGCCGTTTCGTCCGTTGAGCCGTCATCGACAACTATCAGCTCGCCAACTTCAAGCTGCAGGGCCGAGTGGATAGCGGCGGCGATAGTTGCAGCCGCGTTGTACGCCGGAATAACGACGGAAACGTTGACCAACAACTACTTCTTGACCTTTACTTGCCAGAAGCCATTGCCGTTGATGATGAGGAAGAACTTGGGTGGCAGTTGGGTCTGAAGCAACGTCTTGTTGAAGGTTTGTGATTCGAACATCACCAACTTCGGCGTGGCCGTCGAACCATCTGACACGTACATCGTGAATCGGTTCCCAATCGCTGCGAGAAAGCTCACCGACGCTTCGAAGTTCGGGCCGGAGAAGGGCCCGAGGACGCTCTGCCCGGAACTGAGGAAGTCAAGAGGCAGGGCCTGATTAGTAAGGTGCGAGGGATCGATGAGCGAAGCAGTCCACCGGCCGTCGGCAATGACACTCACCGATAGATCCGACTTGGGGTAGTAGGCCGGCGCAGCCAGAATCGTCCGTCCGACGCTATTGACCGGTACGTCTAGGACCGTTCCCGTCGAATTGTGGACGATGATGCCAAAGTTGGTGACACAACGACACTGGAAGTACCAAATCATGAGTTTGCCCGTGGCACTGAAATGCACACCCGACGCTGACTTCGTGCCAGAGACCTGCTGGAGATTCTGCGACGTTGGTATTACCGGAGGGAAGTAGGGAGTCTTCACCTGACTCAGTGAACCGGGCGCAATTACCGACGGCGGAGTCGTCGGCCTCGAGGTGTAGTGAAAGGCCAGCGCACCTAAGAAACCACTGATGACAATGGCGCTCGCCAAAATCCCGGGCCAGCGGCGTCGGGGTTGCCACGCATCCCATGCGGGGTCGTACGGGCGACCCTTACGAAGGGTCATAGAGCCACTGGATTCTTCTTCAGCGCGGGCGTGACTACGACGTGAGACGCGTGCTGTCAAGCGTTTCGAAAGAGAGAATGACCGCACGTTGTAATGGTAGTAGGCGTCCTCGTTTAACTCTCAGCCAAGTGCGCAACCGTGGGCTCTTCAGCGATGGCTTGACTGGTGGAGAGTAGGGGATTCGAACCCCTGACCTCGTCATTGCGAACGACGCGCTCTACCAACTGAGCTAACCCCCCGTAGGGAGTGTCATTCTAGCGAAGGGTGAGAAAAGGACTATTCGCCAACGGCGTATTGAGCCCGGGCAAAACCAGAGGCGGACGCCGCCACGAAGACCTCTTCGGCCACGGCAATTTCGGCGTCTGGCGTTTCGCGGGGCCGTAGGGGCACGATGTTGTCCGGCACTGGCGTGGTTTGAGTGCGGTGCGACGCAGTCGGGAAGATCTGCTCTTGAATATTCATGAAGTAGAGCATGAGCGAGAACCAGGCGCCAAAGGCCAACCATGACATCACTGAAAGGGTGACGAAGAAAGTCCAGCCAGTCATCACGGCAGGGAGCGTGGTCGAGGCGATGGCGATGGCCATCGCCTTAAGAACTTGACGACGACGAAGTGCGGCCCGGCGCTTTGCAGAGATGGGCTGAGTTGCGGGGCGATGACCATCGACCAAGGGTCGCGAGTAGGCAGTGGCACGCGAGTTCAATTCCTGATGCACCGTTGTCGATGCATTCGCCGCATCACCGTTCTCGTTGACGAACTGCTTCGTCCAGGGATCAAAGTAGGTCGCAGTCCCAGTAGAGGCCACGACGAGTTCTTGTTCGGGAAGCGTGATCACCTGCGAGCCGTAGTCGGCGGTGCGTCGCGGTAGCTCGGTGTAGCGCGGGGCCAGTTCGGCGTGTGGGGGTGTAGCGATGTGAGGCTCACCAATGTGGTCGTGGCCGGGCAGGTCTGCCAGTGGACCCTTCTCACTACGGAGTCGACGCAGGGCGTCAATAGAACCGAATTGACGGTTGTTACGAAAGAATGGCAGCAAAAAGGAGACACCGACGGCTATCCAGCACATCACCAGTATGAAAAGGGTTGCCGACACCACGTTTTTTCCTCACCTTGCCCAGTAAGACTTACAAAGAAAAAATTAGTGGTTCAATCAGAAAAAGTGGTGGATACTCAGCCTTCGTGGAGACCGCATTCCTCTTTGTCACTGCCGACCCATCGACCAGACCGACGATCTTCACCGGGGAGGGGCTTCACCGTGACGGCCGCACACCCGATCGAGGCATAGCCCTGCGCCCACAAAGGGTGTTCGGGTAGGCCCTTGGACTCCAAGTAGTAGGACACATCGTCGTCGCTCCACGTGGCCAAGGGGTTCACTTTGACGAGGCCAAACTTCTCATCCCAGGACACCACGGGCATGCCGGCTCGAGTCGGGGCATCCACTCGCTTCACGCCGGTGAACCAGGACCGGCGACCCTGCACGGCTCGCTGGAGCGGCACGACCTTGCGCAGCTCACAACAGTTACCCGTCCCGCACGGCGTGGCATCAGCATCGGGGCCGGGGACGACTCGTCGGATGTTGAGATCCCAGTTGGTTTGTAGTTCCGAAACGAATTTGTAGGTTTCGGCGAAGTGACCACCAGTGTCCAGGAAGAGCACTTCAACCGCGGCGAACTGTTCGTGCAGCATGTGAAGCAGTGCGACATCTTCGAAGGAACAAGCGAAGGTGACATCTAAGCCGAACTCACCGAGCGTCCACGCAATCACCTCTTGAGGTGTGGCGTGTTCCAATGATTCGGCAATCGTTACGAAGTCGTAATGATTCATGTCGTCATTTGCCATAATTTTCGCATCCTTCTCGGCGCTCTCACTATCAATGATTGCTAGCGCCTCACTAGTATTTATCTACGCAGTTCAAGCGTAAACCTTCCCATGAGCACATCAACCCACCCCCAAATCGACCACCTCGACCTTCTGGAATCACACGCGATCTTCATCATTCGCGAAGTGGTTGCCGAATGTGAGCGCCCCGTTCTCCTTTTCTCGGGTGGCAAGGACTCGGCCGTCTTATTGCACCTCGCCGTGAAGGCCTTCGCCCCCCAGAAGCTCCCCTTCCCCGTAATGCACGTCGACACCGGCCACAAC
>JBAXMO010000077.1:0-6279 GCA_037134255.1 Actinomycetes bacterium
AACAGTGGCTCACCCTTGCGGCCGTGGCCGCGCTCGAAACGGCCCCCGCCGCCCGTCTGCGCACCCGCCGCCACCCCGCCGCCGCACGCTTCCCCGATGTTCCTTCCTACGACGAGGAGTACGAGCGGGCCGAGTCGTTCGAGTCGCTCTACATCACCATCGCCAACGACCTGATTCGCCTGGCCCACGCGGCCAACGGCGAGCCCATCATCTACGCCGTGCCCGGCTCACCCGTCGTGGCCGAGCACACCGTTGAGCTCCTCGTGGCCGACCCCTCCGTTGACGTGATTCTCGACCCCGCCGTTTCCGTGGTCGACGTGGCCTGCGCCGCCCTCGGCCGTGACCCGATGGCCGTGCAGTTGCGTGTCGTGGACGCCCTGGCCGACACCACGCCATTTCGTGGTCCCGGTCCGTTGTTGGTCCTGCAGACCTACGCCCCAGAAATCCTGGCCACCGTGGTTGATCGACTGCCCCGCGACACGCCAGTTACGATTTTGCACCACCTGGGTCTCCCGACCCAGGTGGTACTCACGGTTCCGGCCCAGGAGTTGCCCAGTTTCGTAGGAGCCGACCACTTGACCTCGCTGTGGATCGATGAACTGCGCACCGCCGGGGCCGCCAGTGACGACCTCGTTGATCTGATGCGCCACCTGCGCCAAGAGTGTGCCTGGGATATCGAACAGACCCACGCCTCTCTCACCCGTCATCTCCTCGAAGAGGCCTACGAGGCCATCGACGCCCTCGAGGCCTACGCCCGCGCCCTCGAAGGTGACGGTGACGTCGAAGCGACGGCACTCCACGCCGAAGAGGAACTCGGTGACTTGCTCTTTCAGATTGTCTTTCACGCCGAGCTCGGTGACGAAGAAGAGCGTTTTAATCTCACCTCGTTGACCGACGGCGTCCGGAACAAACTCATCTCGCGCCACCCCCACGTCTTTGGGGACGTCGAAGTAGCGACGGCCGAAGAGGCCGCGTCGCGCTGGGAGCAACTCAAGAAAAAAGAGAAGCGGCGCACCTCAGTCACCGATGGCATCGCGTGGCAACTCCCCGGACTGGTGCTGCAGGCCAAACTGCTTCGTAAGGCGCGCGCCGTCGGAATCGAAATACCCACCGGTGAAGCGGCCCACGAGCGTCTCGTGAACGCCGTGACTCGTCTCACGGTGGAGCGTCACGAGAGTGACGACGCGCAGCGCAGCGCCGAACCGGAAGTTCTGTGGGGTGAAGTGATAGCGGCCCTCGGGGAACTGGCCCGTTGGAACGGTGTCGATGTGGAGAGTGTGGCCCGCTACGAAGCCTCCAAGTTGCGCGATCACATCGTGGCGAATGAGGGGCTTTCGCCCGAGCAGGGTTCGGACTAGCGTTAGGACGTAGCGCGTCCGCTGTGCGAAGGAGTCATTATGAGCGCCATTGAACTGGTAATTGGTCGTCAAGTCTTGGATTCCCGTGGCAACCCCACGGTGGAAGCCGAAGTTATTTTGGAGTCGGGCGCCGTGGGTCGGGCCATCGCCCCCTCCGGCGCCTCGACCGGTTCGCACGAAGCCGTCGAATTGCGCGACGGCGGCGAAGCCTGGGGTGGCAAGGGTGTCCAGCGCGCCGTTGACAACATCAATGGTGAAATCAACGAGGCGCTTGAGGGCTACGAGGCCTCCGACCAGCGAGCCATTGACTACGCCCTGATTGATCTCGACGGGACGCCCGACAAGGGCCGTCTCGGGGCCAACGCCATGTTGGCCGTTTCTCTCGCTACCGCCAAGGCCGCGGCCCTTGAGAGCGACCTCCAGTTGTTCCAGTACATCGGTGGCGTTAATGCCCACGTCCTGCCCGTACCCATGCTGAACGTCATCAACGGTGGCGTGCACGCACTGAACTCCATCGACTTCCAAGAGTTCATGTTCATGCCCGTCGGGGCCACCTCATTCAGCGAAGCGCTCCAGTGGGGCGTCGAGGCGTACCACATGCTTAAAAAAGTCTTGGCCGAGCGCGGTCTCTCCACGGCCGTTGGTGACGAAGGAGGCTTTGCCCCCGACCTGCCCGACAACGAGACGGCCGTCAAGGTTCTCGTTGAGGCCATCGAGCGTTGCAAGCGCACGCCCGGCACCGACATCGCGATTGCGCTCGACCCCGCCACGACCGAGTTGTGGCGTGACGGTGCGTACCACCTCGAAGGTGAGGGCCGCGTCCTCACCAGCAGCGAGATGGTCTCGTACTGGGCCGACCTCTGTGACCGCTACCCAATCGTTTCAATTGAAGACGGCATGGCCGAAGACGACTGGGCCGGTTGGGCTGAACTGACCGAGCGCATTGGCGACCGGGTCCAGCTCGTCGGCGACGACCTCTTCGTGACGAACACGACACTCCTGCAAAAGGGGATCGACGACGGCGTGGCTAACTCCATCCTCATCAAGCTCAACCAGATTGGCACCTTGACCGAAACGCTCGACGCCGTGAGCTTGGCCAATAACAACAACTATCGCGCCGTTATCTCGCACCGCTCCGGTGAGAGCGAAGACGTGACAATTGCCGACTTGGCCGTAGCGACCAACGCCGGTCAGATCAAGACCGGCGCCCCGGCCCGTTCCGACCGGGTCGCGAAGTACAACCAGTTGCTCCGCATTGAAGAACTCCTTGGTGACCAGGCTCGCTTCCTGGGCGCCGCCGCACTGTCAGGTCGAGCCGGTGGCCACCGCTAGCTCGGCCTCCGTCGACCCTCGCCGCCACGCGGTGAGGATTCTTCTCGTCGCGACCATCGTGACGGTGGTCTTGGCGTGGCAGCCGATTCGCACTCTGGTGCAGCAACAGAGTCAGATCAACAAGATCGCCTCGGCTATCGACACGCTAAACCGTCAACGCGCGGCTCTCGAAGCGCAGAGTCTGGCCCTGGAAGACCCCGACGCCATTGCCGCTCTCGCCCGTCAGCAGTACCAGTTGGTCCGCCCGAACCAGCAACTGGTGCAGGTCCTCCCGAACGTCAAGGCCGGCGTGAACGCCATCGACGCAGCCGACCCGGCCAATGACCCCCTCGTCTCACCCACCAACGTGATGTCACTGACGCCCCACCAGAGTCTCGGGAAAGTCTCCGGCCTGCAGGGTGGTGGCTACTGGAGTCGGTTGCGCCACACCCTTGAGTTCTGGCGTTGACCACATTCATTGACGCTTCGGCCGCTGATCTGATCTACGTGCAAGAGGCACTAGGACGAGAAGCGGCCGGTCGATTCGCGGTGGTGGTCCGCCGTAAGACCGGTGAACCCGTCGTCATTGAAAACGAACCCCATCTGCGTGACGGTACCCCGATGCCGACCCTGCTCTGGTTGCTCGATCCCGAAATCCACGACGCCGTGTCGCGCATTGAGAGCAACGGTGGTGTGCACCGTTTTGAACCCCTCGTCGATGAAGAGGAACTCCGTCGAACCCACGACGAGTACGAGGCCCGTCGCAAGGCGGCCACGCTGAATACCACGGCGCCCCAACCCAGTGGTGGCGTGGGTGGCACCCGCACCGGCATTAAGTGTCTGCACGCCCACGTGGCCAACCACCTGGCTGGATTCACCGATCCCGTGGGCGCCCTCGTGTCGCAAGAGATTGTGTTGCCCGAACTCACAATCGAGCACGTCCGTTGAGGCCCGTCGCCGTCATTGACTGTGGAACTAACTCCACTCGCATCCTGATTGTCGACGCCGACGGTCGGACCCTCGCGCGCGAGATGACCATCACTCGTCTTGGTGAGGGTGTGGCCCAGACGGGCATCTTGAGTGATGCCGCACTGGATCGGGTCTTTACGTGCCTCACGCACTATCGATCCATCATGGACAGCTTCGAGGTGAGCGAAGGCAAGTTGGTCGCCACTTCCGCGGCCCGGGACGCCGCCAACGGTCCCGAGTTTCTTGCCCGTTGTGAGACCATCACTGGTATTACGCCTGTCTTGTTATCTGGTGAGGAGGAGGCGACGGCCTCCTACATCGGCGCGACCGCTGACCTTGCTCCCTCGTCGCAACCCGTGATGATTATCGACATCGGCGGCGGCTCGACCGAGCTGGCCTGTCGTGTGGATGGTGAGATGAGGGCCTTCTCGATGCAGCTGGGCTGTGTTCGAGTCTCTGAAGCGGCCTTTCACCAACCGACCGTAACGAGTGACGAGGCCGACGTGGCCCGCGCGATGATTGAACGCGAAATCGATCGCATGTTCGCCGCCGTTCCCACCTTTGGTGACCTGGTGGGCGCCGTCCGCCTCGTCGGCCTGGCCGGCACGGTCGCGACCGTGGCGCAGATGGACGCGGGGGTGCACGAGTACGACCGCGACGCCGTCCACCACCGAATTCTCCACCGCAGTGACGTGCAGCGTTGGTACGAAACGCTGGCTGCCGAGACGGCGAGCGAGCGACTGCTTCACGCCGGCATGGTGCCCGGACGAGAAGATGTTCTCGTTGGTGGCCTGCTCGTTCTTGACGCCGTAATGGCTCGATTTGGCATTTATGAACTTCTCAGTTCAGAATGTGACATCTTGGATGGTGTAGCTGCACAGTTGCAGGGTCGGGCGTAGGGAGGCGAAGTCGTGAGAGGGAGTGAGATCGGAAGCCGACCTCGGCCAATGTCGCCTCTCGTGCTCCACGCGCGTCGCCTAGTGCTTCGCACCATGACCGAGCACGACTACGACGGCTGGTACGAAGTTCGCCAGCGTTGCCAGGAGTGGCTCGTGAAGTGGGAGCCCCGTCCGGCCACTGCCCCTCACCTCGCCGAAGATCGCCGCAGTTTCAACAGTCGCTGTGCCATTCGTGAACGGGAACGCCAGATGGGCACCGGCATGGGCTTTGGCATATTCGTCGGTGGACGATTCGCCGGTGAAATTACATTGTCCTCCATTCAGCGTGGTCCCGTGCAGTCCGGCTACATCGGCTACTGGATCGACGAAGCACTGGCCGGTCAGGGCTACACCCCCGAGGCCGTGGTGACCATCATGCAGTACGCCTTTGACGCCCTTGAACTTCACCGCGTGGAGATCAACATCATTCCCCGCAACCTTCCCTCGATTCGCGTGGCCGACAAGCTCCAACTCCGCATGGAGGGAATCGCTGAACGGTACATTCAGATTGACGGGGTGTGGGAAGACCACACTCGCTACGCCATCACTTCCGAAGAGTGGCGCGAGCGCGCCCCGGAACTGGTTTCGAACTGGTTGCTACCGAAGGCCTAGAGCGCTTCGAACTCACAGCCGCGGAGCTCGTCGATTGACATGAGCCCCATTTCACCACCACAGACTTTCGCGATACTGAGTGCGCCGGGCGCCCCATCGCGAGGTAGGACCACGATGTCGTTCTCGCCCTGGTGGGCCAAGACCACTCCTTGAATCCGAGACTGCTTGCAGGCGGTAGCCACGGCGTCGCGATCGACGGCGCCCCGAGGCACGCGAACCACGACGGTGCGATACGTGGTCTGGGGTACGTCGCGAATCTCCTTCAGCATGGCCCAGGCATCACGGCCCAGACTTACTGAAGATCCGGCCACGTCATCCCACGTGACTTGCGTCGTGGCGATGGTGAGACCGAGACGGTTAGCGAGGTAGAGCCACTCCGCATCAAAGGCGAAGCCCTCGACTTGTCCAAAGATGGCGAAGAGGCGAATGATCGGGAGACGGAAGGCTTTGAAGCCACACTGCGTATCGCGAATAGTGGTCCGGGTCCAGTGGCGCACGAGTCGGTTGAACTGACTGCCGGCCACGGTGCGCAGCACACTGTCGTAGCGGATAACTCCGTCAACGGCTCTCGATCCCACAGCCATGTCGTTCCCGGTCAGGGCAGCGAGGAGGGCCGGCATCTGATTGGGGTTGATGGCGGTGTCGGCGTCGGTGATGATGACGTCGCGACCCAACGCCACCGAGGCTCCGAGCTTCAGCGCCGCGCCCTTGCCGGCGTCCTGATCCATCTTGATAACGAGTGAGTGGGGGAGCGAGGCCAACAGTTTGCTGGCCCGTAGTCCCGTGTCGTCACTCGAGCCGTCGTCGACCACAATGATTTCGACCTCGTCACGACCGAGGGCATCGAGGATTGGTTCGAGACGACGCAGCCCCTGTTCGAGGCGCGCACCTTCGTTGTGAGCAGGAATGATGATGGAGAGGCGGATCGCCATAGCGGTCAATCCTACGGTCGCCCGACTCCGTAAAGTCCGTAGGTGAAGATCGGCGCGAGCGAAACATTGGTGCCCCGGTGGGCGGCCGCGATGATCGTGTTCGTACCCCACGGACCGGAGCCCGCGTACATCACGACGTGGTCAATCTGGTGGTCGTTG
>JBAXMO010000078.1:0-6203 GCA_037134255.1 Actinomycetes bacterium
GACCAGAACCCCAGCGGCTGAGCATTGAGCAGTGAGGCGAGAAAGGCCGCCGGGTAGTGAACCTTGAGCCAGGCCGAGCAGTAGACGAGGTGAGCGAAGGAGACCGAGTGCGATTCGGGAAAACCGAAGTTGGCGAAGGCCGACAGTGCGTCCCAGAGATGGTCAGCGTCAGGGCCGACGATGTCGTAGTTGGCCATCCCCGCATAGAAACGCCCCTTCAGTCGCGCCATGCGCACTTCTGATCGCTTCGCCGCCATGGCTTGGCGCAACTCGTCGGCCTCGGCCGGTGAAAATCCCGCCACCGCCACCGCCATCTCCATGAGTTGCTCTTGAAAAAGCGGCACTCCGAGCGTCCGTTCCAAGATGGGCTCTAGACGGGGGTGGAGATAGGTCACCAGCTCTTCACCACGACGGCGGCGGATATAGGGATTGACGGCCTGACCCTGAATGGGACCGGGGCGAATGAGGGCCACCTCAATCACGAGGTCATAAAAACAGCGGGGCTGAACGCGGGGCAAGGTGCCCATCTGTGCTCGCGACTCCACCTGAAAGAGGCCGACCGTATCGGCCCGACAGAGCAGGTCGTAGACAATCTCTTCTTGAGGTAGTTCACCCAGATCGAGCCGTACGCCCTCGTGTTCCTCAACGAGATCAACGGCCCGGTGCAGCGCCTCGAGCATGCCCAGTCCGAGCAGGTCAAACTTCACAAGTCCGGTGGCGGCGCAGTCGTCCTTGTCCCACTGCAGTACCGACCGACCCGGAGTCCTACCCCACTCCACGGGACAGACCTCGCTAACGGGGCGATCGCAAATCACCATGCCGGCCGAGTGGATACCGAGGTGACGAGGCCTATTGAGTAGTTCTATCGCCATCTCTTCGATGTTCGCCCCATCACGCGCCCTTTCTTCGGGTGTCATTTCGTCAACGGCGGCGTAGCCAAAGGCCCTCGCCACATCACGCTGAGCCGAGCGGGTCCGATAGGTAATGACATTGGCCACCTGCGCGGCGTGGTGACGGCCGTAGCGACGATAGACGTACTGAATTACTTCTTCTCGTCGACCCGACTCGATATCAACGTCAATATCTGGAGGCCCATCTCGGGATGTCGAGAGGAAGCGTTCGAAAAAGAGGTTGAGCCGTACCGCGTCGGCATTCGTGATGCCGAGGGCAAAACAGGCGGCCGAGTTAGCGGCCGAGCCACGGCCCTGGCAGTAGATATTCTCTCGACGACAGAACTCCGTGATGTCCCACACAATCAGGAAGTAGCCGGCAAAGCCCAACTGCTTGATAACGGAGAGTTCGTGATCAATCTGACGCCAGGCCCCGACGACTCGCTCCGCCGTTCGGGGGCCGTACCGCCTCGTCGCTCCTTCACTAACGAGCTGTTCGAGGTAGCTCTGCTCATCGTGACCGGGGGGTGTTGGAAAGTTTGGTAGTTGCGGTGTAACAAGTCGAAGGTCAAAGGCCAACTCTTCGGCGATCTCACCGGCCCGATCGACCACACCGGGCCAGCGGGCAAAGCGTCGACGCTGTTCTTCGTCGCTCCGCAGACAGGCCGTCGCCGATGACGGTAGCCAGCCCTGCATCTCGCGGAGTGACTGGCGAGCACGAATAGACGACAACACCTGGGCTCGCCGAAAGGCTGCAGGGGTGGCGTAGTGCACGTTGCCCGTAGCAACGAGGTCACTCTGTCCCCGCACGGCCAGCGTGGCGAGGGCATCGTTACGGTGGACATCCAGGGGCTGGCCGTGATCCCACAGTTCTACGACGAGTGACTCCCCGAAGTAGTCGCGAAGTTGGCGGTAGCGCCGTTCGGCCGCCTGGGGGCCGTGTATTTCAAGAGCGTGCGCTAACGGCCCCTTGCGACAACCCGTCAAGATCCGCCAGTGGGCGGCGTGTTGAGCCAACTCTTCATATTGAAAGAGTGGTGCCCCCTTGTCACCGCGCCGTAAATGGCCATCGCTCAAAAGTCGTGAGAGGCGGCGGTAGCCCTCGGGCGAACGGGCCAGGACCACGAGGTGCTCGCCCGCGGGGTCGGGTGTGCCGACTCGATCACCGCCGTGTTCGACGGCAATCTCGGTTCCAAACATCGTGGGGAGGCCCAGCGCACGGGCCGCTTCGGCGAAACGCACAACGCCGTAGAGACCGTGGTGATCAGTCAGCGCTAGTCCGTTCAGTTGAAGTCGAGTTGCTTCGACGGCCAACTCTTCCGGGTCGCTAGCTCCATCCAGAAAACTAAAACCGGAATGAGCGTGGAGTTCTCCGTAACGGGTCATCAGTCAAACACTCCCGCCAGCCACCACTGGGCACGCTCCGCATAGAGCCAGAAGGCTCGTCCGTCCTCGAGAAGTACGTGCACGTGAGCTCGACGGTGGCGACTACCCCACCAGCCTTCATCGTGAGGCCAGGGGCCCGCACTAAAGGCGACCCGATGGCCCTTGCCGGGAGGAAAACGCATGGCGTGGATTGGTGCACTCAACAGCGCCCGACCGGTGACGCGAACGGGAGCGCCCTGTTCGCTGGTCACCTCGACGACAACCGGATGATTCAACACCACGCTGGGAGCCGGGGAAGGAAGCCGCCCAGGCCACGGCGCGCCACCCACCACTCGTCGAGGGGTCGGTGCGCCCCACGGTCGCCACTCCACCTGATCGTGTGGTGTTCGGCCACCACGAAGCGAGGCGGTCCATACCGACTCCACCCCAAGTCGGGCCGTGATCCGATGCGCCACGGCAATAGCTCGACGATCAGCATCAGTACGATCACCGAAGAAACCCATTTGGCCCACCACAATTTCCTCTTCACCGTGGATTTCACGGAGGCGGCGAAAGAGTGTGGGGTCGCGATAGCCATCCCAGGCATCACGCTCCCCGCGGGCCAACTCGTGCAACACCACGACGGCCGATGAGAAGCGCTCGCTCACACGAGCACGAGGCAGCGCAGCGAAGGAACCAACGGTGTGGAGACCAAGCCGACGGGCCGTAACGGCCAAGTCGTTCAGGCCCAGCGCCTCAATCGGTAGAGCACTACGAAACGCGGATGTCTCGTTGGGCGGAACCACCACATCACGCAGTGCGGCCGCGTGAGCGGCAAAGAGTCCGTCGGCGACGCCACTATGCACGGCCCCCTCAACGTGGCGAGCCGCGAGCGCTCGCACGCTCTCAATGACGATGTCCTCTCCCCCGACAAAACGACTCGGACCCCGCACAGGGAGAACAAAGAGTCCGTATCGCACAACTTCACTAAAGGGACAAAACAGCGTGAGGTCGCTAAGCAGTGCCGCGTGCGTGCGTGTCACCGCACCGTCGTCGCTCTCTTGTTCGAGCGCGGGAACCCACAACGCCAAGAGTCGCTCCATCACGGCCGACCCACAGCGCCGCAAGTAGTCGGCAAGAGCAACTTCACGTCATCACCCCGTCGGGCCGCCCCCCGGCCGCTAACACGTGCTGTAATCACACGTTCTCGCAACATGGCGTCAGTCCGCCAGTCGGCCTCGGCGATATCGATCATCACATCCACGGGCACGGGCCACGCCGAGCGGGGCTCGCTCACCACAATCAACACAGCACGACGTTCTCGCGCTCTCGCCATTAACCGACGTGCAGCTCCATGCGCCGGTCGCGACGGAGGTCGCACGACAACGAGATCGATACCGTCAATCAAATCGGCCGTCGCCTCAACCCAGGCGTCGCGCGGACGGGGCAGGAAGAGGACGTGAGCCAGTGAGACGCCAAACTCGGCCATCGCCACGACACCGGGATCGTCCACGCCCACGAGGGCGGCCCAGTGGCCCTTGCTCGTGGGGTGGGCCACCACGCTGAAGGCGGCACTCAGCGCACCGGCACCCGCATCACTGTTAATAACGACGGTCGACCCACGACGGAGCCCACCGTCAGGCAAGAGTGCCGACCACGGAGCGCCCACCGGGATCTGGCGGCTGGCGGCCATGGCCACGGGGCGGATGGAGGCAGCCAGTGAAGCCGGTAATTCTGGGCGATTGGGTGAAAAAGCGAACATTTGTTCGTACTCTAATCAGATGGCGTGACATTCGCCAATCCCCCAGGGCCACCCCTCGGAGTCAGGAGTTTTGTGACCCGACAACCACACGCCCGACGAAATATTCATTACCATCAGGGCACGATGAGTGACAACCGCCAAGACCTAGCAATCGATGAATTCGGACAACCCACCGACGCGAAGAGTGCTCGCAAGGAGGCCCTCGCCGCCGAACGGGCCATCGCCTCAAAATACTGGGGAGGCTTTCAGGTTCGCATCGTCGCGACCTTTGCCCTCTGCGTAGCGCTCTGGGTCGCCGTCGCGGCCGTGTCTCTGACGCACCACGTCCCGCTGTGGGCCGGACTAATTCTCAACACCATTGTGGCGTCGCTCTTCTACATGCCCATGCACGAGGCAGTCCACGGCAATATTTCTGGCCGGCAGGATAAGTGGCGAGGGGTGGAGAATTTCGTTGGCGCCATCTGCGCTATCCCGCTCGGCTTCTCGTTCGCCGCGCACCGATCGTCACACTTACGCCACCACGCCTACACCAACAATCCTGACCGTGACCCCGATCACTACACCTACGGCAAGCTCAGTTCCCTCGTCGGCAAGTGGTTCGCGGTAGCAGTGCTCTCCACCTTTCTCCCCTTCTTTGCCTTTATTCCCGCACTGCGAAAAGTCTTGCCTCAGCAGGTTCAGCGATCCCTCGGCGCCGACAATGATCGTACGAGTGGCCTCATTCAACTGCGATTCTGGATCGTGACCACCGTGGCCCTTGGTGCCGCATTTCTTCTCGGGGTCGGCTGGCCCGCGCTCATGCTCTGGTATATCCCGGGACGCATCCAGGCCCTCTGGCTGCTCTTTGTCTTTGCGTGGTTCCCCCACCACCCCGCCAGCGAGACGGGCCGCTACGTCGACACCCGTATCGCCGTCTTTCGTGGGTCACGGTGGCTGATTCGAGGCCACGACCACCACGCCCTTCACCACCTCTACCCCCAGATTCCCCACTACCGACTGCGAGCTCTCTGGCAGGAAGCAGCCGAGGACCTCGTCGCCAAGGGTGTGCGGGCCGAAGGTCGGGCTCTGGCGGCCACCGGTCCCATCGTCTGGTAACACCGCACGCGAGTTCGTAGCATTCTCACTATGTGCGGACGCGTCGCCCTCTATACCCCTCCAGCGAAGTTGGCTCGATTTCTCGATGCCGTGCTGGCCACTGGCATCGACCCCGAGGGTCGAGCGAGCTGGAATATCGGACCGCAACGTTCGTTGTTTGCCGTTACCGAAGATGATCACCATCGCACCCTTGATCGCTACCGCTGGGGCCTACTACCGAGCTGGGCGAAAGACCCGAGTATCTCGAACAAACTCTTCAATGCCCGCAGTGAAACGATTACTGAGAAACCCTCATTTCGCTCCGCCTTCGCCAAGCATCCCTGCGTGATCCCCGTCGATGGCTTCTACGAGTGGGACCACCGTGACGGTAAGGGTCGTCAACCCCACTTCTTCACCCGTCGTGATGGCACCCCCCTCTTGCTCGCCGGGCTCGTGGAACAGTGGCGTAACCCCGCTGACCCCGACGCCCCGATAGTGCGGACCTGCACCGTCATAACCACAACGCCGAGTGACGATATCGAAGGTGTTCACGATCGCATGCCCGTCATCTTGACTATGGCCACCGTGGAGCCTTGGCTCGATACCAACGCCCCCGGATCGCTGCGTCAGGCCCTGCTGGTCCCGGCACCAAACGGCACGCTAGAGCACTACGGCGTCGGTAGTGCGGTGGGAAATGTCCGTAACGACGGACCAGAACTTATTGAACGTAGCGAACCGACCACGCTCTTTTAGCTACTCGGCTACTCGGCCAGCAGGCTCTGCAGTAGATCGAAGGCGATGTTGCGTCCGCAGGCAATGAAACCAACCCGACTCGACGTGTCGTTAATGAGATTGTTGGTAATAGCGGCGTAGGAGGCCGTGGCCGAACCCTCCATCACTAGACCGTTCTGCTCAACACATTCCCGCACGGCACTACGAATCTCTGCCTCGGGCACCAGCACAAAGGGAATCTGGTGGTGAGCCACGATGACGTTCGTCATGGCGCCGTCGTCACCGCCACCCGCGAGTCCGTCGGCGATTGTGGGCAGATGCGTGATTTCAGCCATCGTCATGCCCTGCAGCGCAAAGTAGAGGGCCGAGGAGTTCTCCGG
>JBAXMO010000079.1:0-6146 GCA_037134255.1 Actinomycetes bacterium
AGCCCACATTGCGAGGGCCGTTGTCGAAGCACTGGCCTTTCAAGTCCGGGCCATGACAGAGGCCTTCGCCGAAGGGGGCGTTGACCTCCAAGAACTTCGTGCCGACGGTGGTGCGGCCGCGATGGATCTCTTGCTACAACTCCAAGCGACCAGCTCGCGACTGACAGTTCGACGCTCGCGCTCACTCGAGGCCACGGCTCAAGGCGCAGCCCTCATGGCCGGCCTCGAAGTTGGTCTCTGGCCTTCGCTCGAGTCGCTCGCAGCGCTCTGGGGCTCAACATTCACGGCCGAACCCGAAGATCCCACGTTCACCGACCTTGGTTACGCCGCTTGGCTGGATGCCACCACGCGGGCATAAGGGCCTGCTTGCTTTAGTAAGTTCTCCCTAACGCCAAGGGGGAACTATGACGACCTATCAAGCAACCACTATCACCACCGGACTGGGCTTCGGTGAAGCACCACGCTGGCACGACGGAAGACTCTGGTTTTCCGACTTCTATCGCCACGGCATCTTCTCCATCGCCGCCGATGGCAGTGATGAGCGTCTCGAGCACTCGGTTCCAACGCAGCCCTCTGGTCTCGACTGGACGGCCGACGGCACGCTCTACTTCGTCTCCATGCTGGACCACACCATTCGCACCCTTCGCGGTGGTGTCGAAGAGACCATCTTGGACTTCTCCGAACACTGCGGCTTTTGGGCTAATGACATGACGATGAACTCTGCTGGGATTGGCTACGTCGGCAACTTTGGCTTTGACCTCGATACTTTGCTGCACGAAAAGGGTGTCGAGGGCCTCTTGGGTGACCCACCACCGTCAACCAACATCGTGGTGTTCAACGCGGCCGGTGATGTCCTGCAGGTCGTTCCCGACATGGCCTTCCCGAACGGCACGGTCATAACCCCTGACGGTAAGACCCTCATTGTTGGTGAAACCATGACCTTCCGCTTGACGGCCTTTGACATCAACGCTGACGGCACGTTGAGTAACCGTCGCGTTTGGGCCCAACTGGACTTTGTCGCGACCGACGGCATGTGTCTCGATGCCGAAGGTCAGATCTGGCTAGCCAACGCCATGCCCGGCGTCAACACCTGCCTGCGAGTGAAGGAGGGTGGCGAAATTACTGACACCGTCCAAACTTCCCAGACCTCATACGCCTGCATGCTTGGTGGCGATGACGGCACCACGCTCTATATTCACACCGCGCCTAGCTCGGATCGTTTCGAGATTGCCGACAAGACTGACGGCAAGATTGAGTCCGTGATCGTAGCTGTGCCTCGCGCGGGTCGGCCGTGAGTCGCGACTCATCTCTCACGAATGACGAACTACTCCAAGTAGCCACCGAGGCCTATCTCTACCTCTACCCCATGGTGCTCATGGAGAACACGCGGCGCAACGCGACCAACGTGCCTCGCGACACGAAGCCGGGACGGGCCCCCATGGGAGTCATCAACCACGTTCGCGAATACCCCGAGTTGGACTTCAAGGCCGTCGTGCGACCCAACTTCGACACTCTTTACAGCTCCGCGTGGATGGACGTATCGAAAGAGCCGTGGCTCTTTCACATTCCAGCCATGCCGGGACGCTTTTTCATGCTTCCCCTCTACGACATGTGGACCGATGTTTTTGCCTCCCCCGGTAGTCGCACCCACGGCGAAGGAGCACTCACTATCGCGCTGTGCGAACCGGAGTGGCGCGGCACCCTGCCCCTGGGGGTGCAGCGAATTGACGTTCCGACTTCGACGGTGTGGACCATTGGTCGCACCGAGACCCGAGGCGCAGCCGACTACGACGCCGTTCGTGCCCTGCAAGATGAGATGTGGCTTCGACCTCTCTCGTCGTGGCAGAGCGACGACTTTGTGATTGACGACGCCGTCAAGCCCGAGTGGAAAGTCAAAATGCCTCCCATGGTGCAGACCGACACCATGGAGGCCGATGTCTTCTTCGCCCTCGCCGCCGAACTCGTCGCCACGCACAAGCCACACGCCAGCGACTGGGGCCAAGTAACACGGATGGCCCGGGCCGGCTTCGTCGTTGGTCAACCCTTTGATCTGACCATGCAGCCCGAAGATGTGCAGGAGGCATTTCGGGCGGCACCCGGACTCGCTCGCAAAGAGATTGGCCGTCGCTTCGCCACGCTGGTGCCCTTTGTTAATGGCTGGTCCACGATTTTAGAGACAATGGGCACGTGGGGTAACTCGTATCTGCGCCGCTGCATGATGGCCATGTTCGGTCTCGGGGCCAATCCCCCCGAAGAATCCCTCTATCCCAACGCGATGACCGACTCGGCCGGCCAACCGCTCGACGGCAACGCCCACTACTCCGTTCACTTCGCGGCCGACGGTCTGCCACCGGTGGGGGCCTTCTGGTCTCTCACCGTCTACGACCACAAGGGCTTTCCCGTGCCTAACGAGATAAACCGAGCAGCGCTGGGCGATCGCGACGATCTTTCGTTCAACGACGACGGCTCTCTCACGCTCTACGTGGGACCGACCCCACCGGCCGATCGGCCCGAAGGTAACTGGATTCCCTCGCCACCACAGAACTTTGCGATGACACTGCGTCTCTACTTGCCCGAAGAGCGAGTGATGACCGGTCGCTGGAAGCCACCAATCACAACGCGACTGAATTAGTTCGAAATCTCTGGCAGGGCGCGCTTGAGCTGGCGAATCGCCTGGTGCGTTCGTAGTTCATTTTCAATCAGGGCAAAACGCACGTGCCCATCACCACCGTCGCCAAAGCCCACGCCCGGCGAGGTCGCCACATCGGCCTCTTGAACCAACTTGGTGGAGAAGGCTAGTGAACCCATGTGCCTGTACGGCTCGGGAATCGGAGCCCAGATAAACATCGAACCCTTGGGCGGAGTCACGTCCCAGCCAATGCGCTGCAGGCCGTCAATCAACGTGTCACGCCGTGAGGTGTAGATCGTTCGTAGTTCATCGGGGTAGGACGTGGCCTCATTCATCGCCACAATGGCCGCAATCTGAATGGGCTGGAACGTTCCGTAGTCGAGGTAGCTCTTGAGCTTGGTCAAGGCGGCCACAATCTCAGCGTTACCAACCATGAAGCCCACCCGCCAACCGGCCATGGAGAAGGACTTGGTCAAGGTGTAGAGCTCGACGGCACACTCTTTGGCTCGCGGCACCTGCATAATCGAAGGTGGCTGGTAGCCATCGAAGCCCAGGTCGGCGTAGGCGAAGTCGTGGCAGATGATGATCTCGTGTTCGAGGGCGAAGTTGACGAGTCGCTCCATAAAGGCCAAGTCCACGCAGGCACTCGTGGGGTTGTGCGGGAAGGAGCAGATCAACACGCGGGGCTTCACGGTGGCCTTGTCCCATGCTTCGAGCAGTCCGTCGAAGAAGGCATCGCCGGGGTCCACCTCACTGGCCGCGGGGTCGTGCATCGGAATTGGAATCACAGTGGCACCGGCAAACCCGGGACCAGCCAGGTGAATCGGGTAGCTCGGACTCGGAACCAAGGCGGTGTCGCCGGGGCCCAAGAGCACCCACATCAAGTGCGTCAACCCTTCCTTGGCCCCGATTGTGGTGACTACTTCGGTCTCGGGGTCGAGATCCACGTCAAAGAGCATCTTGTAGCGGTTCGCCATGGCGAGTCGAAGGTGAGGGATCCCCTTGCTCGCGCTGTAGCGGTGATTCTTGGGGTTATAGGCCGCTTCGGCCAACTTGGCCACGGCAATATCGGGGCTCGGCAGGTCGGGGTTTCCAAAACCGAAGTCGACCACATCACGGCCTTCGGCCCGTGCGGCCGCCTTCAAACCGTTGATGGCGGCGAAGACGTACGGGGCCAGCCCATTGATGCGGCGACATTCCATAAGCGAACGCTAGTCAAAAACTGCCTAGAGAACGGTCACTCCCCGCGTGTACGTCGCCACCGACCGAGTCGGGGCACATCAACGTTGGGAGAAAAGATGGCCCACGTACTTCCCCCCGCCGCCAGTTCATCGAGTTGTGCTTCAAGATCATCGCGAGGGTTACCCGCCCAATTCCATGGTCCGGTCGATGATTCCGGCGTCTTCTGCCAGTAGTTCAACGTGGCCCCCACGCGTGCCGCGATGGCGTTCGTTGCCGGGGCACCAGCCCCAATCCACACGGGCATGGAGTCTGAAAGCGCGCTGGCAATATGTTCGACCATGGCCTGACGCTCAGCGACTGGTTGCATCGCGATGCCGTAAGCCTCGTTCTCCGACGCTGACAACTTGTCACCCGTGCCGATAGCGGCAATGACCCGTCCCGGGGCCGCGAGCTCTAGGGAACGAAACGCTTCGATGAGATGGGCGTCACTGGTGATACCCACTCGCGCGACGAGCGGACCCACGATGAGTGAAGGACAACGAACACTCACGGATGCCAAGACCGGAAAGGGAGAGAGCGCGGGGCGTTCTGGCGAGCCCATGGGCCAGAGGTGGTCGTAGGCGAAGACGCCATCGACGCCAGATTGCGCGCCAAGCTCGGCCGCCGCCAACGCATCGTCGGGCGTCCAACGAAAGACCGGGAGTAGAAATCCGACCTTCATGACGGGTAGGTCTGCGCCGCTAGGAAACCAGCACCGATGGCACCGGCCTGTTCGCCGAAGTGAGCGGCCACGATTTCAATTGGGGGTCGCACTTCGCCACCCTCGACCATGCCGTCGAGATGTTTACGCGCGGCGGGGATCAGGAGTGAAGCGGCCTGCGTTAGACCACCGCCGATGACGACACGACCAATATCCAAGATGGCGGCCATATTGGCAATACCGAGAGCTAGCCACCAGCCCACTTCATCGACCACGAGCAACGCTTCGGGCAGTCCCTCTTGTGCGGCCCGCGTCACATCTTCCCCGCGAATGAGTTCGGGGTCACCGACCTGCTCGACTAGATGGGGCAGCCTTCCAGCAATGGCCGCTTCACGAGCGAGTCGCGCGACTCCGGCACCCGAGGCAAAGCGCTCCCAGCAACCTCGATTGCCACAGGGACAACGCGGTCCTCGAGGATCAACGACGACGTGTCCAATCTCACCAGCGAAGCCGTTGCTACCACGCACGAGTTTGCCTCCGGAGAAGAGGCCACCACCGATTCCGGTCCCGAGGGTCACCATCAGAAAGTCGTTAAAGCCCAGCGCACTGCCCGCCGCGTGTTCGGCAACCGCCGCACAGTCGGCATCGTTAGCACAGACGAAACTTTGGCCGGGTCGATGCGTCTCCATCAAGTGAACGAAGTCGGCACCGTTGCCGCTCGGCAAGTTGGGGGCGTAGGCCAAGACTCCGGCGTGCGTCATCATGCCGGGCAGTCCGAGACCAACGGGCAACGAAACGTCTTCACCCAGGAGTTCGAAGAGGGCTTCGGCGATGACCGAGGCCGTCGCTGCGCCGGCCGGTTCAGTAATGAGGTGCGGTGTGGCCCGGCGAGTTCGAGCGATAACTAACCCGGTGTCATCGATGAGTACCACTTCGATCTTCGTGCCCCCGACGTCAACGCCGGCGGCAATGGCGATCATTAGGCGCCGCGCTCGGCCCGAGCCTTAAGTTCGCGAAGGGCCTGCGTCATGATGCGAGAGGCGGCCCGATTCTTAACGAAACCTGGGAGTGGGACCATGAGGTCGACGTCGAGTTCGTAGGTCACTTTGGTGCCCGTGCCCTCAGCGTCGAAACGGTAACGACCGTCGAGCTTGGTGGTGAGATCGCCAGTGACCTGGCTCCAACTAATGGCGTTCGGGGCGGCGCTGTAGTCGTAACGCAGCGTGTAGGTCGAAGAACGACCGAAGGCCGCGGCTCGGAACTCCACGTCCTGGGCGGCACCATTCTCATCGTGCGCTACGACGCTCACCTGCTTGAGGTCGGCCACCCACGAGGGGTAGGCCGGGAAGTCAACTACCACGGCGAAGAGGACTTCGGGAGTGGCGTTGACATTGATTGATTCAGAGGCACGTTGTCCCACAAGAACTCCTTGACCTAGTCAGAATAGAACAGGAACGAGGGTTCCGCCCTTATCCCCCGTGTCGGGCCAGTCCTTCGTCCAAATCGTTCGCCAGTACCCGCCAATCAAAGACTTCAACGGCGTGACGGCGACCGGCCTCACCCATACGACGACGTAGTTCGGGATCGCGGTACAGCCCCAGGATGGCGTCCGCCACCGCTCGGGCGTCATTGGGG
>JBAXMO010000080.1:0-5984 GCA_037134255.1 Actinomycetes bacterium
AGGTGTTTGTGCCGCCGAGGGCAACCGTGCCGGCACCGAGCTTGGTGATGCCGGATAAGGCACTGGACTGGCCGATCGCTCCGCTGAGCGTCAGCGTATCCTGAAGCGAGCTGATTCCCACGATAAAGTCGGTCAGGGTAATCGCCCCGGCCCAGCTATTGTTACCGCTCACGTTTTCGAGCGAAGGGAGGATGGTGACAACATTCGCAATCCGCACGATCACGATGCCGGAACCGCCGCTTTGGCCCGCTACCGAATTACCCGAACCTCCACCACCGCCACCGCCTAACCCATTTGTTCCACCATTATTAGCATTGCCGCCACCGCCTAACCCGCCTCCGCCGCCGGGCCCGCCCCCGTCACCGCTGTACGACATTCGAATGGGGATCGACGGAAAGACGAGGTCCTGAATTACACACGCGCGCGCGCGCACGCGCACGCGCATGCGCGTACGCACCACCAAACCGCCCACTGCCAGCGCGCGCCGCGCGGCGTCTGGACCTCGACGGTGTCGCCTACGGCTACGGAAACCTTGACGATGGTTCCTTGCATCGGAACAACCACGGCACCTGATCCCGCACCGGCCACGCTGGCTCCACCACCTCGACGGGGTGAGGCCTTAGCGGCGGCGGGGGCTGCGGTGCCCACGACGTCAGGGAGCCACAGGTTGACATTGATACGACGTCCATCGACTTCGGCCGTTACTGTGCGACGCACAAGTGTCTCGCCTTCGTCACCGACAGCACTAGGAGCGGCCACGATGCCCGAGAGGTCCAAGATCTCTTCGACCCACTTGGTGGAGTGAATGCCCTCGACGAAGTCGGGGTGCTCCAAAATCGCCACGTCGGCCGGCAATGTCGTTGCGATGCCCTCGATGACGGTTTCTTCGATGGCTCGCAGCAAGCGTCGGCGGGCCCGGTCGCGGTCGGGTCCCCAGACAATCAGCTTGCCAACCAAGTTGTCGTAGTACTGACTAATGGTGTCGCCTTCGGCGTAGCCGGCGTCGAGACGAACACCCGGACCGCTGGGCTCGCTGAAACGAGTGATTGCGCCGGGGGAGGGGGTGAACCGTCCACCAGTGGGATCCTCGGCGTTGATTCGAACTTCAATGGCGTGGCCCCGGCGTTCAATGTCTTCTTGACCGAAGGGAATCGCTTCGCCGGCAGCGATGCGCAACTGCCACTCGACGAGGTCGAGCCCGGTGACGAGTTCAGTCACGGGGTGCTCAACCTGGAGACGAGTGTTCATTTCGAGGAAGTAGAACTCGCCATCCTGGAAGAGGAATTCAACAGTTCCGGCATTGACGTACCCGCAGGCGCGGGAGACCTTGACGGCCGCTTCACCCATAGCACGGCGGACATCGTCGGGGAAGTTGGGCGCCGGAGACTCTTCGATCAACTTCTGGTGACGACGCTGAGCGGAGCAGTCGCGCTCACCAAGCCACAGCACGTTGCCGTGCGTGTCGGCCAAGACTTGCATTTCAACGTGGCGAGGCCACGTCAAGTAGCGCTCGACGTAACACTCGTCACGACCGAAGTAGCTCAGCGCTTCCCGCTTGGCACTCTCAAGGAGTTCGGCGGCCTGGTCGGCCGAGTGGACGACCTTCATACCGCGACCACCACCGCCGTACGCGGCCTTGATGGCGACGGGCCAACCGAACTCGTTACCAAAAGCGACTACTTCATCGCCACTGGTCAACGTCTCGTTGCGGCCCGGTACGCCGGATACGCCGGCGGCCTGTGCGGCAATACGTGAAGAGATCTTGTCGCCCATGACTTCGATGGCTTCGGGTGGCGGCCCAATGAAGGTCACGCCACGCGCGGTGATCGCGCGAGCAAAGTCAGTGTTTTCTGAGAAGAAGCCGTAACCGGGGTGAACGGCGTCAGCACCGGAGCGCTCAATGACATCCAAGATGGCCTCGGTGTTGAGGTAGCTCTCAGCAGCGGTCTGTCCACCAAGGGCGTAGGCCTCATCGGCGAGGCGGACGTGCATCGCTTCTCGGTCGAGTTCGCTGTAGACCGCCACGGTGGCGATACCCATTTCACGACACGTACGAATCACGCGGACGGCAATTTCTCCGCGATTGGCAATCAAGACCTTCTTTAGCACCAGTTCTCCTCGCCTACTTAGACCTATATTTTTACCACTGGCAGTAAAACTCTAAGGTTTGGTCTATGGATTCCATACTCTGGCAGATTCGCGAATTCGCCGAAATCGACTCAACGAATACCTATCTGGCACAAGAAGCCCAGTCTGGTACGCCCGAAGGGGTTGTTGCCCGTGCGGACTTTCAGTCGGCGGGCCGCGGAAGGCTGGACCGATCGTGGGAGGCCCCCCGAGGTGTTTCCCTGTTGGCATCGATTCTGCTCCGCCCCATTGTCCCGCCAGAACAGCGTTTCTTGGTCTCAGCTGCGGTCGCTCTCTCAGCTCGAACAGCGCTGACTCGCCTCTGTGGCCTCCAGCCCGCACTGAAGTGGCCCAACGACTTAGTCGTGGGAGACCGCAAGCTAGGCGGACTGCTGAGTGAGGTCGTGGGTGACGGTGAGGGCTACGTGGTTGGGATTGGTGTCAATCTCCAGTGGCCCGGACCCGAGGGTGTCGGTGGTACGTGCGTACTGGACGAGATTGGCGTGTCGATCGAACCACGAGCCATGCTCGACATCACCCTGGGTGAGCTGGGGCGCCGTCGACCGCTCCTTGATTCTGTGGATGGCCGCACGCAACTGCACGAGGAACTAGTGGGCGCACTCGCGACCTTGGGCCAAACGGTGAGAGTCGAGCGTACCCAGGGTTTCATCACCGGAACGGCCGTGTCACTCGAACACGACGGAACGTTGATCGTGGCGACCACGGAAGGTAACGAAGCGGTGCGCTATGGCGACATCGTTCATCTCCGGCGCGCGGAGGCGTCGTGATCAAGGTCCTCGTAACGGGCGCGGCCGGTCAGGTGGGCCAAGACCTCATGGACGTTTTAGCGGGCATCACTCCACCCGGTGGCGACGTCTCTTTTCAACCCGACGATGTAGCCGTAGGCACTGATGAGTTCAGTGTGATGGGTTTGACGCACCACGACCTCGACGTCACCGATTCACAAGCCGTGCATCGCACTGTGGGGATGGTTCGCCCGGACATCATCATCCATCTCGCGGCCTACACCGCCGTCGATAAAGCCGAGAGCAATGTCGAAACCTGCTTTGCCGTTAATGAAGTCGGAACCGGCAATCTCTCGGACGCGGCCTTTGAGTTTGAGGCCAGACTGATTGCTGTCTCAACGGACTACGTCTATGACGGACTCAAGGGTGGCACGTACGTGGAGACGGACGCCACTAATCCCATTGGTGTCTACGGTCGCTCCAAGTTGGCCGGCGAACTTCGTTGTCGCCCGCAGGACACCATTGTCCGAACTTCGTGGGTCATGGGTTTGCGCGGGCGAAACGTCCTTCATGTCATTGCTGATCGCGTCGCTCGTAATGAACCGGTCCGTTTCGTGACCGACCAGGTGGGCACCCCCACGTTCTCGGCCGACCTCGCTCGGGCTCTCGCGACGTTTGCGCGCCAACCGCTTGGTGGTATCTGGCACGTGGCGAATCGGGGAACGACGTCGTGGTTCACGGTGGCCGAGACGGCCGCTCGTCAATTCGGAGCCCCCGAAGGTTTCGTCACGCCAATCGTGACTGGAGAGCTTTCGCCAACACCCGCCGCAACTCGCCCGCCACGAAGTGATCTCTCGACACAAAAATGGGAGTCTGCCGGCTTCCAGTCCATGCCCGAATGGACGGCCGCTCTTTCCCGGTTTGTGGCCGACCGGCACTAAGGTTTCCCTACATGTCCCTGCTCGATTCTACTTACCAAACGGTGTCTCATCCCGAGCGCATCGCGGTCATTGGTGCCGGGTACGTCGGAATCCCAACGGCAGTGATGCTGGCCCATTTTGGCCACAGCGTGGTCATTGCCGAACGAGAGGAATTTCGTAGGGAATCCATACGCTCGGGACGCTCTCCCATCTTAGAAGAGGGCCTTGATGCGGTCATAGCTGCGGTAGTGCAGTCGGGCCAGCTCGAGGTGTCCGATGACGCTGTCCAGGCCGTCGGGGGAGCCAAGTTTGTGTTTCTCTGTGTGGCCACTCCCCAAGGTGATGATGGTCGAGCGGACCTCTCGTTTATCGACGCCGTAGCGCGGGAGATCGCCCACGCGCTGCGTGATGACGCCATTGTCGTCAACAAGTCCACCGTGCCCGTCGGCACGATGGAGCGCGTGAGGTCCATTATTAATCGTCCCGGCGTGCGAGTTGTTTCCAACCCTGAATTTCTCCGCGAAGGAACTGCACTCGGGGACTCCCTCAGGCCCGATCGCATTGTGGTCGGTGCCGAAGACCGTGAGGCGGCAAACAGTGTGGCTCAGTTGTTTGCTTCCACGGGCGCTCCCGTTGTTGTCACGGACGCCACGACCAGCGAGCTCATCAAATATGCCTCGAATGCATTCCTGGCTACCAAGCTCTCGTTTGTAAATACGATGTCGCGCCTCTGTGACCAACTCGGTGCGGATGTTGATGACCTCGTACTCGGTATGGGAAGCGACCATCGAATCGGCTTTCCATTTCTGAACCCCGGTCCGGGCTGGGGCGGCTCGTGTCTTCCGAAGGACACCTCCGCGCTCGTGGCCATTGCCGCTGACGCGGGGCTGACTCTCGACGTCGTGCGTGCCGCGATCGAATCGAATTCGGCCCAGCAGCGCCACATCGTTACCCAGGTAGCCGCCTTGGTGGGTGGTTCTCTCGCGGGCAAGACCATTGCCATACTGGGCTTGACTTTCAAGGCCAATACCGGCGATCGCCGAGACTCACCAGCGCTTCAAGTTGCCGAGCTGTTGCTTGCCGCCGGGGCCCGCATCCACTCCTTTGATCCGACCGTCTCCATCGACGACTCCTCGGAGGACATCGCCAATCTTGGCGTTTGCGCCACGCTCGAAGAGGCCGTGGCTGGGGCTGACGCCGCAGTCGTACTCACCGAGTGGGCCATGTTTCGCTCGCTCGAGTGGAACCGACTGGTCCCCACGATGGCTCATCCGTGCATCTACGACGCCCGCAGCGTCGTTGACCTCGAGGCGGCCCGTGCCGCTGGGGCCACGGTGCGGAGGGTCGGGCGATCATGAATATTGCAGTCACGGGTGGAGCCGGCTTCGTTGGGTCACACCTCGTGGATGCTCTCCTCGCTCGCGGCGACTCAGTCGTGGTCTTCGACGATCTCTCAACGGGATCCTCTGAAAATCTCACCGAGGCACTCGCCACTGGTCGTTGTGAACTGCGCGTGCAAGACGTTTCGCAGCGAATCGACTGCGATATCCGAGTTCAAGAGGTGTACCACTTGGCATCACCCGCATCACCTCCCGCCTACTTAGCCCGCCCACTCGAAACGTTGGCGGTGGGCTCAGAGGGCACACGCCACGCTCTGGAATTAGCGCGCCGCGACGGGGCCAAATTTCTCTTTGCGTCCACGTCGGAGGTCTACGGCGATCCCGTTGAGCACCCGCAACGCGAGTCGTATTGGGGCAACGTCAACCCCATCGGCCCCCGAAGCGTCTACGACGAGGCGAAGCGTTTTGCCGAGGCTCTTACGATGGCGTATCACCGCACCCACGGCCTCCCCGTAGCGATTGTGCGGATCTTTAATACGTTCGGACCACGGCTCGCCGAGGGTGATGGTCGTGTCGTTTCAAACTTCATCTGCCAGTCTCTTCGGGGCGAACCAATCACCGTCTACGGGACGGGCGAACAGACCCGAAGCCTGTGTTACGTCAGTGACCTCGTGCGCGGTTTGCAATTGGCCTGCGCTGCGTCATTCGGCGAGCCCATCAATCTTGGTAACCCCAACGAGATGACGGTGTTGGAGATTGCGACGCTCATTCTTCAGGCCACCGGTTCGTCGAGTGAAGTACTGCATCAGCCACTTCCACAAGATGACCCCACTCGCCGCCGACCCGATATT
>JBAXMO010000081.1:0-5881 GCA_037134255.1 Actinomycetes bacterium
CTCGTCGTCGTCAGTAACGAGGACGTAGTGGTAGAGACCGGCCGCAATGTAGGCGCAGACGTTGGTGTCGAGTCGAGAGTCCTTAACCGCACTGCCGACGTAGTAGTTGAACCAGCTGCCATCGCCGAGCTGGGTGTCGGCCAACCACTGATAGGCCCGCTGCGCTTCGACCACACGGTTAGTCACCGTGAGGGCCATCGCGGCTTCGACGTGATTCCAGGCGTCGCAGTGGCCACCGGGGAACCAGGGAATCTGGCCGTCGGGCAACTGCAGATCGGCGAGGTGGCGTGAGGTCGCCTCAATCTCCGCGGCGCTCAAGACATCAGGGATGCCCGGCATGGTGGAGATCGAGACGGGCACTAGGCGGCCTCGGGCTTACGCAAGTAGATGATGAGCGACTTGCCCATGAGTGGGGACAAGACCTTCTCCAGGTTGCGCGTGAGCGCGGGGCCCTTCATGATGTCCCACACCAAGAGGCGGTGGTAGAGCTTCACGGCCCAGTTGGTGTCGTTCTTCGTACCGACTAGGCACTTAAGCCACCAGTAGGGGCTGTGTAGTCCGTGGGCGTAGTGGTGACCGGTGACCTTGAGGCCAGTCTTTTCCAAACGGCCCTGCACCACTGAGCGACGGTAGATACGAACGTGACCGCCGGGAGTCATGTGGTACTCATCAGAGAGCGCCCAGTTAATTAGTTCCGGTCCCCAGCGCGGAATCGTAATGGCCATCGTGCCACCGGGACGCAAGACGCGAGTCAGTTCGGCCATGGCGCCAACGTCGTTAGGAATGTGCTCGAGCACTTCGGAGCAGATGACGCGATCAAAGGTGCCGTCAGGGAATGGGAGGTTGAGGGCGTCACCCTGCACGACACCGACCTTGGTCGTTTCGGCGGGGAGTTCCCCAGCATCGACCATGGCGGCGAACGTATTCAGCACGCCATTTACTTCATCTTCCCCGGCGTCCAGAGCCACCACGTGAGCGCCACGACGGGCCGCTTCAAAGGCGTGTCGACCAAAGCCGCAGCCGAGGTCCAAGATCTTGTCCCCGGGCTTTAGACCCAGCTTGTCGTAGTTAGCAGTAAGCATTATTCGAACGTCATCGATTCTGGGAGCGGCTGTCCCGTCAAAATTGCGTCGTAACACGCTGCCGTTCCGCGTGCCGTTACTTCCCAGGTGAAGCGCTTAATCACGCGCTCACGTCCCGCGTCGCCCAAGCGCTTCTGCTCAGCGGGGTTATCTAAGAGATCACGAATTGCCGCCACCAGAGCGTCGGGGTTATTCGGTTCGACCAAGATGCCGGTTTCGCCACTGATTCCAACCACTTCGGGCAGGGCACCTCCGGTCGTGGCCACAACGGGCACGCCACAGCTCATCGCTTCAATCGCGGGCAGTGAGAATCCTTCGTAGAGACTCGGCACGACGGCCACTTCGGCCTCGCCGTAGAGGCGGGCCAGCTCTTCGTCACTCACACCTGAGATGGTCTTGACAATGTCGGTGAGACCCAGGCGGTCCATGGCCGTTGCCACGCGACCTCCGGGACGGGGCTTGCCGATAACGACGAGTTCAATTTCACGTTCGGCGCGCAGCTTGGCCACGGCCTCGAGCAGGGGGACGAGACCCTTCATGGGAACGTCTGAAGATGACGTCACCATCAGGCGACCCTTCTTCTTCGTGACGTCGCTGTAGGGGCGAAAGACGTTGTGGTCGACGCCGACGGGCACAATCGTCATGCGCTCGAGCGGGACTTGCATCTGGGCGTTGATGTCGACCTTGGAGTTACCCGAAACGGTGAGGACGTGAGGCATGGCGCGAGGGACTCGAGCCTGCGTGCGCAGAAAGCCAAACCAGCGACGCTGCGAGATGTTTTGGCGAATCGTCTCGGTATGTTCGAGCGCAATGCGGCGGTCAACCGTGATGGGGTGGTGCAGCGTCTGGAGCATGGGCCAGCCGTCCTTTTCGCTCAACTGCAAGATGCCGGTACCGAGGCACTGGTTGTCGTGGATGAGATCGAACTCCGAACGACGAGCGTTGAGAATGGGGCGAATGCGACGGGAGAAGGCCAGGGGCTCTCCGAAGCCGGCGGCGCACATGACCAAGAACTCGGTCCAGTCGGCCCAGGTCTTGAGCTCGCGAAGCATCGGCACGCGGAAGGGGTCGGGATTGCGGTAGAGGTCGAGGCCGGGCACGGGGGTGAAACCAACGCCCTCGTCTAGTTCGGGCCAGGGCTGGCCGGCGAAGACTTCGACGCTGTAGCCGAGGGCGACGAGTTCGCGACTGAGGTGACGGGTGTAAACACCCTGACCACCACAGGTGGGGTTGCCTCGGTAGACCAAAAAAGCGATGCGGGCCTTGCCGTTCTTGGCCGGAGCGGGGGCGACGCGAGGGGGCACCGTGATGGCCCGAGTCCGAGCCGCTGAGGCTCGGGTCTCTTTAATGGCTTGGAGGGGCGTACGGGGCACGGAACTCACTAACGAATGGGGGATTCCTATTCTCTCACCTTCACCCCCCGGGGCACAAGAGGCCGTTTCGGGGGGCCGTCCGGCTCGCTACGATTGCCATCATGGATTTGACATATACCCCAGAAGCCGAGGCGTTCCGCGCCGAGATCCGTACGTGGCTTGAAGCCAACCTGCCCAAGGGCTGGTTTGACGATGGATTTAAAATGACCGATGCCGAGCGCAACGAGTTCAACGCCACGTGGACAGAGAAGTTGTTCACCGGTGGTTGGATCTGCGCCGGTTGGCCCGTGGAGTACGGCGGCAAGGGTCTCACCCTCATGGAGCAGGTAGTGCTGAACGAAGAGTTCGCTCGCGCTCAGTCACCTCTTCGCGCCGACTTCTTCGGTGACACCCTCGTTGGACCCACCATTCTTCAGTGGGGCACCGAAGAGCAGAAGCAGGAATTCATCCCCGGCATTCTCGAAGGCAAGATCTCATGGTGCCAGGGTTTCAGTGAGCCCAACTCCGGTTCCGACCTCGCCAGCCTCAAGACCGAAGCCGTCCTCGACGGTGACGAGTGGGTCATTAACGGTCAGAAGGTCTGGACGACTCTGGCCCAGCACGCTGACTACGTCTTCTTGCTCTGCCGCACCGACAAGGACGCGCCACAGCACGCTGGTATCTCCTACCTCCTCGTTCCCATGAACCAAGAAGGTGTGGAAGTTCGTCCCATCATCCAGGTCGACGGTTCGGCCGAGTTCAACGAAGTCTTCTTCACCAACGCCCGTTGCAAGAAGGACAGTGTTGTCGGTGGCGTGAACAACGGTTGGAAGGTCGCTATGACGACCTTGGGCTTCGAGCGTGGCTCGAGTTCCACCACTGGTTACCGTCGCTTCTTGAAGGAGTGGGAACTCATCGTCAAGGCCGCTCAGAAGAACGGCAAGAACGAAGACAAGATCATCCGCGACGGCCTCGTCAAGGCCTGGCAGAAGGTCAAGATCATGGAAGTCAATGGCTACCGCTCATTGACCGACGCCTTGAACGGCACCCACAACTCAGCCCTCAACGGTGCTTGCAACAAGATGTTCTGGTCCGAGTACCACCGCGACACGATGGAGCTCGCACTCGACGTGCTCGGCATGGACGCCCAGATCCTCACCGGTAAGGGCGGCGGCGACAGCTCGTTGCCCGGTCAGGGCCGTGGCCGTGCGGACTACCCCGTGTCGGACCTCCAGGCCGGCTTCTTCTTCTCGCGTTCCGAGACCATTTGGGGTGGTACCGCTGAGATTCAGCGCAACATCATCTCCGAGCGTGCCCTGGGCCTGCCCAAGGAACCCAAGCCTGCGAAGTAAGGGCCTTGCGAAAAAACCCCCCGCGCAATGCGCGGGGGGTTTTTCAATTCCTACGACTTCCGGCCAGTTGATTAGTTACCCTCAAGAAATACCAGACTCGTAAAGTCAGTAAGTTCGTCGAGTCGAAGATTCTTGAACGGCTCATAGTCGGCCGAGTTGTACCACTCGTGTGCGGCTGCCATGCTGGTGAACTTCAGGATGGCAGCCCAGTTGCCGCTGAACCCACCTTCGATTGTCTCGGACGTCATGGTTCCGGCAATCATTTCCACATTCCATGCGGCCAGGATTGGCATGACGTGTTGGGCGTAACGAACCATGAAGTCTTCGGGGTCCTTCATGTTGATTTGCACCATGGCGTAGGCCGGCTTTACTGCTTCGGACATTGCTCTCTCCTCGGATTGTTAACTTGTTAGTTGCAATGTAACAGCCTGACTTGCTTATTGCAAGTTAATCACCCGGGCGACCATCGACATTCCTCAGACGATTTTCACAATGGTCGGATGCAAGGCCTTTAGGTGAGTTTGCGACCAACGTCCCACGGCCTCTAAGACGGGTCGCAGAGCGAGTCCACTTTTTGTGAGCTGGTAGGCGTTATTGCGCGCCGGCCGATCAGCATCAACATGTTCGACAATGCCGAGCGCGGTGAGTGACTTCAATCGCGCGGCCAAGATGTTGGTGGAGATCCCCTCGGGTGACTCTCCGAACTGCGAGTAGGTCCGCGTGCCGTGTTCGAGAAGATCACGCACAATCACCAGTGACCACTTATCCCCGAGGACGTCAAGACCCGACGCAATCGGACAGACCGAACGCCATTGCATTATCTCGCTCTCAACTCCAGATGCCATATACCCCTACTTCGTTAGCGCGTTGGCCATCTCCACGAGTGAAGTCTCGATAGGTGTTGGCTTCCACGCCAACACATCGTAGGTTTCCTGGTTGCGATACGAGATGCGCTTGCCTAGCTGCGGAACCATACCTTTGGCCTCGCGGTCAAAAAGACTCATCAGCTTGATGGCGGCGTTAGGCGCCTTGCGGGTGGGGACCTTAGAAAATCCTGCCGCGCGCAGAACGCTGGCAACGTGGCTCATGGCCACCGGCTCAGCCGTAGCGGCGATTAACCGCTGATTCGCGGCGTTGGGGGCTATGAGGGCCGCCACGTGAAGTCGGGCGACGTCGCGTACGTCGACCATTCCCATTGCGACGTCGGGAATCATCGGCATTTTTCCGCCAATGAGATCGCGAATCATCGCAACACTTTGGCCGTCACCGGGTGCGCCGAGTGACGGACCGAGGATAAATCCCGGATTGATGCTGACGAGTTCAGTTGAAGTTCCGGTCACCACGTCCCACGCCGCTTGCTCGGCCAACGCCTTGCTCTTGGCGTACGCGCCAATATTGGCATTCAAGTCGACCCAAGCATCAGGCCCGTACGTACCGCTGGGTTTGCCCGTCGTCATCGCCACCACCGAAGAAGTCAGCACGATTCGGCGGACACCGGCTCGAACGGCCGCATTGAGGACCCGCCTCGTACCGTCAACTGCCGGTGTGATCATGTCATTTTCATTCTTTGGTTCAGCTAGGTAAAAGGGTGAGGCCAGATGAATCACGTAACTACAGCCCATCACCGCTTGATCCCATCCGTCATCAGCAAGCAGATCAGTTTCGACAAACTCCAGTTCCTCAACCGAGGTGACAGCTTTAATTGCTGCCTTCGTGGCCTGCGCCTTCGCGATTGAGCGAACCGTACCCCGGACCAGATAGCCATTCTTTAAAAGTTCAGCGGCGACATGCTGACCGACATAGCCACTGATGCCCGTTACTAGAACTCGATCATTCACAAAACTCTCCATCCCTTTGGTTAGGGCGACCCCTAACTCCTGGAAGGAGTATAACTTGCATTTAGCAAGTTATACCTACGACTGCCTCGATTGCCGCACCAGCATGAGCCCGGTGAGGAACGTCAATCCCGCTCCGACCCCGAGGCCCACGCGAGGATTGGTGAGGTTGCAGATAACGCCAATAATTGGTGCGCCTATCGGCGTTGACCCTAGGAAGGCCGTGGCGTGAAGACTCATCACGCGGCCGCGCATCTCTT
>JBAXMO010000082.1:0-5854 GCA_037134255.1 Actinomycetes bacterium
CCGAGGCAGAGGGGGCGGAAACCGTGGGGGTCGCGAATGCCGTGCACGATGCCATCACCGAGGATTACGAGGGAGTAGGCACCTTCGACCCCTTTCAACACATTGCCGAGAGCCTCGGGCAGCGTGTCGCCAACTTCCATGCGCAGGGCCATCAGTTGGGCCACGACGTCAGAGTCCGATACGAGCATGCCGGGCAGGATGCCGGCCTCGGCGGCGAGCGCGTCAGTGTTGGTGAGGTTTCCATTGTGGCTCAGGGCGAATCCGACGCGACCCGTTTCGCGGTAGACGGGTTGGGCCGCGGTCCAGTTCGCCGAACCAGACGTTGAGTAACGGGTGTGGCCAATGGCGATGTCACCACGTAGTGAGTGGAGGGCCTGCTCGTTAAAGACCGAAGCGACGAGTCCGTTGTCCTTAAAGACCGTGATGCCCTCGTGATCCCACGTTGCAATACCAGCCGACTCTTGTCCGCGGTGTTGGAGCGCAATAAGGGCGTCAAAAATTAGGTGTGAAACGGCACGACCTGGAGCCACAATTCCAACGACGCCGCAGGCTTCTTTCATGCTTCCCTAATGGTTGAGGTCGGACCAGTCACCACCTCCATTCTCTCACAGACACGCCGGTGTCACCACCAGTGGGTACGCTCCAGAGGGTGATTGATCTCCATATGCACTCCAACTGCTCCGACGGTTCGGACGACCCCGAAGTTCTGGCCGAACACGCCCACCGGGTCGGCATCACCACTCTTTCCCTGACGGACCACGACACCACCGAGAGCTACCCCCGCATGGCGGCCGCCTGCCAGGGCCTCGGCATCGAACTCATTGCCGGGGTGGAGGTCTCCTTGAAGGACGTCGAGGCCGTCAAGATCCGCGAGGACGGCACCCGTGAAAAGGGGGTCTCGGTCCACGTGCTGGCCTACTTCGTGCCCATCGAACCAGAGCACCCCTTCCAGCGGCTCCTCATTCATTTGCGTAACGACCGGCGTACTCGGAACATCAAACTGGTCGAACTGCTGCAACAGAATGGATTCAGCCGTTTGACCTACGACGACATTCTGGCTCGGGCTAAGAGCGAGTACTCGGTCGGTCGGCCCCACTTCGCTCAGGCCATGTTTGAGCACCACCCCGAAATCGTGGGCGAGAACAACTCCTCGAACTGGCAGAAGCTCTTTAACGAGTGGATCGGCTCCACCGGTAAGGCGTATCTGCCCAAGACTGATCTGCGCATCGAGGACTTTGTCGAGGCCGCTCGGGGTTCGGGTGTCGTCTTTTCGATTGCCCACCCCACACTGAACTACTTCGGTTCGGCCGCAACCAACAGGGAGATCGAACAGCAGATGCCCACCATCATGGCGTCGCTGAAATCCCGCGGCGTCCAGGGCATCGAGTGCTACTACGGCTCGTGGAACCAAGAACGCCGCACCCTGTTGGCCAAGTTAACGAAGGACGCCGGCATGATTCCGACCGGCGGCTCGGACTACCACGGCTCATTCAAAGAGAATGTCCGAATCGGTCACGGCCTCGAGGGTGATCTCCACGTTCCCGAAG
The DNA here is from genome assembly GCA_037134255.1 of Actinomycetes bacterium. Classification (GTDB taxonomy): domain Bacteria; phylum Actinomycetota; class Acidimicrobiia; order Acidimicrobiales; family RAAP-2; genus RAAP-2. Next base: position 1,548 of record JBAXMO010000082.1, read on the forward strand.
AAGTGGTCACCGCCTTGCGAGCAGCGCGAACCTTCTAGCCCGCGGCGCGCATCGAGCGATCGAGCGCACCACCACGACGTTCGGCGATTGTCGCAACGTGCGTCGAAAAGGCCTCACCCAACTTCACCACAGTGCCCCGTGCTTCACCGAGCACCGTGGTTGCAACACCGGCCGCGGTGGCCCGGGCCAAGAAGGCTTGCGGGTTCGACGTAGCAATGATGAACCGACCAGGGGTCTCGACTAACAGGTCGACGGGGCGAGTAACAACGGCAGAGTCCAAACCGACCCCAGTCACACTGGCGATTTCGGCAATGGCCCCGACGAGGCCACCGGCGGCGATGTCGTGCACCGCCGTGAGGTCACTCGAGTTGCCGGCGCAGATCGCGCTGACTTCCTTGGCGATAAAGGCCGCCGTCTCACCGAGTAGCGCCGCATCAAAGGCGGGCAGCGCTCCCCCGCGTCGACCTTGGGCCGTGGCCCAGCGACTGCCGGCCAACGAAGGCTCCGCTGGCGCGTTGCCGACCACAATCACGGTCTCACCTTCGCTCCAGGTCCAACCGGGTGGTGGCGTCGTGAGGGTCTCCACCAGTCCGAGTACGCCAATGACTGGGGTGGGGTCGATGTCCTTGCCACCACTCTCGTTGTAGAGCGAGACGTTGCCACCAATAATCGGCAGACCCAAGGCGTTGCAACCCTCGGCCATGCCGTCGACGGTTTCGGAGAGCTGCCACATCACTTCGGGGTGCTCGGGGTTACCAAAGTTCAAGCAGTTAACAACGGCCACGGGCGCCGCGCCGACGCACGCAATATTGGCGACCGCTTCAGCAATCGTCCAGGCCGAACCGGCACGGGGATCGAGAGCGCACCAGCGAGGGTTCGAGTCCGTCGTGAGAGCGAGTCCGCGTTCGCTCGCCGGCAGACCGGGACCGGCCAAACGCAGCAGGGCCGCGTCACGACCCGGTCCGACCACGGTGTTCAAAAAGAGTTGCGAGTCGTACTGGCGGTAGACCCACGAAGGATCAAGCAGCAGACTCAAGACGTCCTCGGTGATGTCGCTCGGCACGTGGCTCGTCGGGTCGTCCGCAATAATCGCGTCCAAGTTGTCCGGGCGCTTGATGGGCCGTTCGTAGAGCGGGGCGTCGTCAGCCAAGGAGGAGGCGGGCACTTCGGCGAGGATCTCGCCGTCGAAGCCGTTGCGAATACGGAGCATGCCGAAGGGATTGCCCCCGGCGTCGTACGACGAGTCGGTGACGCGACCGACCACGGTGGCCCGCACTTCCCACTGATCACAGAGGGCCTTAACGGCATCCCACGACGAGGGCTCAATGATGGCGAGCATCCGTTCTTGCGACTCGGAGGTCATGATCTCGTAGGGCTGCATGTTGGGCTCGCGCTGCGGCACGGCCGTGACGTCAACGTCCATACCAACACCACCGCGTGCGGCCGTCTCCGAAGTGGCACAGACCAGTCCGGCGCCACCGAGGTCCTGAATGCCTATGACGTAGCCACCGTCGAGCAGGGCCAGGCAGGCTTCGATCAGACGCTTCTCTTCGTAGGGGTCACCGACCTGCACGCTGGGACGCTTGGCGTCGTCGAGTGATGCGGCACCGTCTTCACCGGAGAAACCAGCTGAGGCCAGCACTGAGACGCCACCAATACCATCACGGCCCGTGGCACTGCCGAGCAGCACGGCGAGGTTGCCAATACCCGAGGCACGACCGAGCACGAGTCGCTCCACCGGCAGCGCTCCGGCGCAGAGAACGTTCACGAGGGGGTTTGAGGCGTAGCAGTCGTCAAAGGTCAACTCGCCACCGATAGTGGGAACACCGACGGAGTTGCCGTAACCGGAAATTCCCGAGACCACCCCTTCGACGAGCCAGCGCTGACGCGCGTCACGCATCGTGCCGAAGAAGAGTGGATCCATGACCGCGAGCGGACGGGCGCCCATCGTGAAGATGTCGCGCAAGATGCCACCGACGCCAGTGGCGGCACCCTGGTAGGGCTCAATGGCCGAGGGGTGGTTGTGGCTCTCAATACGAATCGCCACCGCGATGCCGTCACCGGCGTCGATCACTCCGGCGTTTTCCCCGGGACCGACCAAGACGCGGCCCCCTTCGGTGGGCAGACGACGCAAGTGAATACGTGAAGACTTGTACGAGCAGTGCTCGCTCCACATAACGCCGTAGAGGGCCAGCTCGAGGGGATTGGGCTCTCGCTGCAGTACTGCGCGGATGTCCTCCAACTCTGAATCGGTAAGACCTAAAGCGCGGTGCAACGGTTCAGTGGAAGAGCTCACGGCTATGAGTTTATGGACGGCGCTCCCGATTGAACGAGTTTGTCATTTTTATAATTAGTTATGTAGTAAGTACGGAATCCTCAAGTTCGCGTGTCGAACATGACGACTCGGGGCGACCGTTGCGTAGATATAAATTACATAAATATCGCACCAGAAATGAGACGAAAGTAAACATTTTGTCTCACGCGACATTATTATTGATGGTCCACACACTTTGCGAGAGAAAGAATTACCACTATGGCTACTGCTACTAAGTCCGCTTCAAAGAAGGCCCCAACTAAGCGCGCTATGTCGAGTGACCACAAGCAGAAGTTGGCCCAGGGCCGCAATGAGTCCCGGGTCGTTTCTCGTTATCTCGAAGCCGTAACGGCTGGCAAAGGTAAGCGCGGACGCAAGCGCACCCCGGAATCCATCTCGTTGCAGATTGCCCGTATTGACCAGGAAATCGACACTGCTTCGGCCATTCGCCGTTTGGAACTGACGCAGCGCCGGAGTGACTTGGCGATCGAAAAAGAGCGACTCACCGCCCGCGTGGATCTGACCGCCGTCGAAAAAGACTTCGTCAAAGTAGCGAAGTCCTACGCCGCCCGCAATGGAATTTCCTACGCCTCATTCCGCACGCTGGGCGTTCCCGCCGACGTGTTGAAGAAGGCCGGAATCGCTCGCACTCGCGCTTAACGAGTCGCGAGTTTTCCAGCGACGAAGCTCTCAAGGAGCACGCGTCCATCACTACTACCGAGCAATGCCGTCATGGCCCGCTCGGGGTGCGGCATAAGTCCCACGACATTGCCCGCTTCATTACTCACGCCGGCAATAGCGTCGCGTGAACCGTTGGGATTCTCCACGTAGCGCAGCACAATCTGATCGTTGGCCACCAAGCCTTCGTAGGTGGCGTCGTCACAGGTGTAGGAACCGGAGAAGTGGTTAATCGGAATCGAAAGCCTGGCGCCAACGGTGGCGCGACTCGTCAAGATGGAGTTGCTCGTCACCACTTCGAGTTGCGAAGGTTGGCAGAGAAAGGTGAGGCCGCGGTTCTTCTGCAGTGCGCCGGGGAGCAGCCCCGCTTCGGTCAGCACTTGGAAACCGTTGCAGATGCCGAGCACCGATCCACCGGCGGCCGCGAATTCGGCGACGGCCGTCATCACTGGTGAGAAACGAGCTAGCGCGCCGGGTCGGAGGTAGTCACCGTGGGCAAAACCACCAGGCAAGATGACGGCGTCTAAGCCGTCGAGGGACGTAGCGGTGTGCCAAACAAATTCGGAGTGCGCCCCGACCGCGGTTACGGCGGCCGCGGCGTCGTATTCGCAGTTCGATCCAGGAAAGACCACGACGCCGACGCGAGTGGTCACGCCGTTGCCTCAATGCGAGCAGTGGACTGCTCAATCACGGGGTTCGAGAGAAGGCGATCGGCCAGAGCGATAGCGCGCTCGAGGGCCTCGGTCTCCGAGTTGGCTTCTACGTTCAAGCGGAAAGACTTGCCGGCACGCACTGAAGAGATGCCTTCAAAGCCGAGGGCCGGCAGGGCCCGCTCAATGGTGGCACCTTCGGGGTCGGCGATGCCGGTCCGCAGTGAAACTTCAACGACGACAGAGAACTTCACGACTCAAGGTTAGCCGTAGGGAGGAAGAAACTTACGCTCCGAACCACGAATTCAGTGGTCGAGACGTGACCCGCTCGTAGGCGGCGGCGTAGCGAGTAGCGGTCAGGGCGATCACGTCGTCGGGCACCGTTGGCGGTGGGGGCGTCTTGTCCCAGGACAGTGTGGCCAACCAGTCGCGGAAGGGCTGCTTGTCAAAACTCGGCGGTGTCTCCCCCGGTACGACCGCGTCGGCCGGCCAGATCCGCGAAGAGTCGGGGGTCAAGATTTCGTCACAGACCACGAGTTCACCATCCACGAAGCCGAGTTCGAACTTGGTGTCGGCCAAGATCAGCCCGGCGGCGGCCATCCGGTTGGCGGCCATGGAGAAGAGAGCTAAGCAGAGTTTCTGGGCGCGAGCGAGCAACTCGGCTC
>JBAXMO010000083.1:0-5732 GCA_037134255.1 Actinomycetes bacterium
AGCGATCGCCCGGCCGGGAATTATGGTCGACTAGCCACAGAGCTGCTGTCATGTAGGCAACTTCGTAGCGGTCTTGCGTCTGCACGCTGCGACCGTGGTTCACCACGACATTTCGCGGTGCCGCAAAACTACTACGACCACCGATTAGCTTCCCAAAATCTCCTACCAAGATCTCTGGCGCGATCAGCGTCGCTACGAACACAAAACTCAATGCCCCAACGACCACAACTCGTTCGCTTCGCGCAAACCACCGTTTGCCCACAAACGCGAGCGCCAGCGGGAGAATAGCGACCCATACCGTGCTAACTAGTCGCAGGTGCGAAATATCGGCGCGCTGGTAGATGTTGGTAATGAGCATGAAGTTGAAAGCGAAGAGGGCCAGCAGCGAACGATTCCCAGCTCGACGTGCGAGTACGGCGGTGACGGCCAGCAGAACTCCTACCACCATGAGGAGCCAGAAGAGCTCCGCGACTTGGATGGACAGTGGCGCGCCGTACCAGTTCGAATTGGTGAGGGAGTCACTGTAGTGCTGGACCCTGGTAAAGAACTCACTCGACGACCGCCAAGTTGGAGGAAATGGGAGTGCTCGGCCGGACCGCAGATTAAAGAGCGGATCAATGACGATATTTCGCAAGACGTTACTCGGACCGGCTGATAACACCAGTACGAGGTAGGGAATGAGACCGACACCAAAGCCCGCCACAACGGGTTTCCATTGTCGGCGTTGGGCCGGTAGTGTCAGTAACGCGCCGACCCCGAGTGCCAGAACGAGGTCCGGGCGAAAGCCCAGCGCCACAGCGGTCAGCAGACCTGCGGCCGCGAGCCGTCGATTCGATGAGGGTTGATGTGGCTCTCGAGGGGTGGGGAGGTAGAGCGCGGTGAGGGCGCAGGCGAGACCACCGAGCCACGAATAAGCCATGGCCCCCCAGGGGGCTAACAACCACCAGGCGAGGGCTACGCCTAGCCAGGCGGCGCGCTTCGAGTGGCGACGGATGAGTAAATACAGCGCCACCATGAGAACGAGGCGGTAGGCGAGGCCAACGACGCGTTCGAGAGTTACCGAGGGTCCAAAGATGGCAAAGGCCGCCGCTGGGACGTAGACGTTAAGGGGGCCGTATTCGGTCCAGTAGGCCTTGGTGGGGGGAGCGCCGTTGGCGGTCATCGTCGCATACTGAACGAGCGAGGATTCTTCCATGCTGGTCGCGTGACTTTTCATGAGTCGAGGAAGTGGAGCGAGGGCGAGGGCGAACAGGAAGGCCACTACCGCCCATTGACGCCAACTCAACCGTAGGTACTGCCGCGCCCAAGTCATAGTGAATTGTAGGTGAATTCCCAGAGTCGCTGCGGTAATCGAATATTTTTCTGTCCATCACCGCAGCGTGACGGGCCTAACCCCTGAATGAGCAGGCTGTACATCGCTGAAACAGTCACCGCGAAGAATTTCTCTGCGCCACATTTTCGGGGAATCACCTCTACGGCTAGTTCCGTCGAACTCGCAAGCGGCGTGCGGCCATCACCGCAGTGCCACCAAAAGTGCCCAGCGCGATTCCGATTCCAACCAAGAGCGGAGTATTTGTGCCGGTATGGGGAAGCGATGGGATCGTGGTGGTCGTTGAGCCACCGGGTGATGTCGAGGTTGTCGTTGAGCCACCGGCACCAGTAGTGGTGGTTGATGTCGAAGTGTCACAGGGGGGCGTCGTGATGACATTCTCATCGAGAGTCACAGCACCAGTGCCCGCCAGGAGGCGTCCGCTAATCGTTGCCCCGGTATGAACCTCAATGGAAGTCGACGCCATGATGGTGCCGACAAAACTGCTCGCGGTACTGTTGGGACTTGCACTTGATTTACTTTCAAGAGATGCCCTAGCGGAAGATGTGGCCCATGAAAAAGAAAATCATTATTGGAATTACTGGTTTTGCGATTATCGCACTGAGTACTGCGGTTTTCTATGCAGCCCGAACGGCAACTGCGGCGCAGTCGATCTCGACAGTGAGCGCGATCAAAGGCGCTAAGTGGAACACAACTGTAAAGCTCACTTATTCCACGACTGCTGTGATCATGCGGCCGAATGGAATTCCCAATCACCCGCGCGATGCGTACTACGCCGTCCCGAAGGGGAACGTTATCGTCCCTGACGCCACAACTGCGATGGTCCTTAAAGATCCAACTAAAGCTCAGACCTATAAGTTCACGATTCCGACTACTCCTAAGTATTCAAAAACAACAACCAAGACATCTCTTGGCTCCATCGGAGTCATAATTTCGGGCGCTGTTCTCTACAACCCATTCGAAGGTGACAACAAGACAGTTGCTATGGCCAATAACTTCACGATTACTAATTTAAACGGAATAACGGCGTCGTTCGTTGATAAATGTGCCGGTCACCCGACTCCAAACTCCGGCGCCTACCACTATCACGCACTCTCGAGCTGTGTTACGTCCAAGGTTGACAAGATCGGAAAACCATCTCATGTAATTGGTTTTGCCCTTGATGGATTCCCAATTTATGGTGATCGCAATATCAAAGGAGAGCAGATAACAGCGAAGAACCTAGATGCATGCAACGGCATCAAGAGCCCGACTCCAGAATTCCCCAAGGGTATCTATCACTACGTGCTTTTAGCGACTGCCGATGCTCGCTCATCGATTGCTTGTTTCCATGGAGTAGTTGACGTCAGCCAAATCCAACCGATGCCACCTATGGGTGGGGGCGGCGGACCGATGCCGCCTATGGGTGCGGGCGGCGGACCGATGCGTTAGACGACGGGGCTTAGAGAACGGCTGCCAACTCAACCAATTGCCTACTCTTCAAGCAGAGGCTTCGAAAGCATCAACTCTCGGGCATTGTTGAGCGCTAAAACGCCAGTTATCACTCCATTGTGGCGATAGTGAGCGAGCCACTTACCTTCATCCACCGAGCCGAGCACCATTTCGATTTCATCATCGGGGTGGGGGTGGCCCAACATCTGAATCTTCTTGCCGTACTGATCGCTCCAGAAGTATGGAACCGTCGAGAAGTCGGCGGCACTCTTGCCGCAGATGTGTTGCGCCACGTAGGTGGCGTGATCGTTAGCAATCTGCCAGTGTTCGATCCGAATGACTTCGCGGCGACCGGCCCGTTCGAACGGGAACGAGGCCACGTCCCCCACCGCGTAGACACCAGGCGTCGCCTGCAGCGAGCCATCCACGACTACACCCCGGTCAATCGTGAGTCCGCTGGTAGCTAGCCATTCGGCATTGGGCAGTGCACCGACTCCTAAGACTCCGAGGGCGTACTCCTCGCTACCTTCGGTCGTCACGACGGTCACACCAGATGCAGTTGCGATTACATCAGATATCGACTGGTTCGCTCGCACTTCAACTTCGGCGTCAGCCGGCAGTTGTTCAAGCCACCGTGCGGCGCTTTCGCCGAGTACGGCATTGAGTGGTCGAGCCTGCGTTTCATACACAACGGGCACGAGCTCTCGAGCCTTGAGAGCAGTGGCGACTTCAGCGCCGATAAAACCCGCCCCGATAACCGCAACGCGATTTCCTGCAGCGAGCGATTCGACTGCGGAGAGCAACGCCGTGGTGTCGTCCAGCGTGCGCACGGCAAAGAGTTGACTGTCCGCGCTAAAGGGCAGCCGGCGCGCACGGGTGCCCGTAGCAATAACCACGATGTCGCCAGCGACCTGCGATCCATCCGCCAATTCCACAACGTGGCCATTGTCCACACTTCGTAACGCCACGGCTGCGGAACCCAACTTCCACTCGGCGTTGAGTTCGGCGTGGGTTGTCTCATTCAGGAGAGCCAACTTCTCAGTCCCCCACTTGCCGAGCAGAATCTGCTTCGAAAGTGGTGGTCGGTCATACGGCTCGTGGACCTCATCGCCAATGATGATGATCTCGCCTGTAAAACCCTCTCGACGTAGAGCCGAGGCGGTACGAACACCGCCGAGCGAAGCGCCAACGATGACAACGCGCGACGTCATCGAGCGAACATGGCGAGCCACTGCTCAGCCGTTGTTGGAGCCATGGCGTAGTTGTATTTGCGAACTTCGGCCATTGGGGCCGACGAGTCCGGGGAGTACAGGTGACCGGGATAGATCACGGTGTCATCGCTGATTCGTAGCAGTCGCTGCTGGAGCGTGCGGTACATCTCTTCGGGATCTGATCCCGGCAAGTCGGTGCGTCCGCAACCTTCAAGAAACAGAGTGTCACCACTGACTAACTTGCCGTCGACCAAGAAACACTGGCTTCCGGGGGTGTGGCCCGGCGTGTGAATGAGTTCAATCTCGATGGCGCCAACCATCAATTTGTCGGCCGATGCGTGGGCGCTCATATGACTGGCGTTTACCCCCGTGCATCGCTCGACCCAGGGCACCTCTTCACTCTGAACGTGGATGGGGACGTCAATAATCCCGAGGAGTTCTGCGATTCCGGCGACGGCGTGACCACTCATTTCGCCACCTACGTGATCGAAGTGGTAGTGGGTCGCGAGAACGCCATTGACCTTGAGGCCATCGGCCTCCACCATCCCCACGAGCTCCCCCGGGGCGTACGCCGGGTCGATGAGAACGGCTTCACCGGTTTCGTGGTCTCCAATGGCGTAGACAAAGTTCACCATCTGACGGGCGAGCTGGTTGCCAACGGCAAAGTCGCGTCCGGCCAGCCACTGGCGGAAGTAGAGGCGATCGGTCATTCGTCGCCGCGATCAACGCGGGGGGCAATCTCCTCAACCTTGGCCTTAGTGGCGGTGAGTCGGGCTTCGAGGGCCTCGATAATCTCAGCGCCGCGCTGCAGCTTGGTGATGAGGTCGTCAACGTTCACGTCAGGACCCTCCAAGTACTCCACGATTTCATCCAATTCCTTGGTTGCTACTTCCCATGAGCCCACGTCAGCCATGTGTTGTTCCCTTCTTGTCATTCACGGTTGTTTCAATCGTTCCATCGCTCACCCGCACGGTGAGTCCCGCTCCGACGGCGACCTGATCGATTGAACTCACAATCGATCCATCGGCCGCAGTGACGATGGACCAACCCTGGTCCAGTCGGCGTTGCGGGTCATACGCGGCAAAGAGTTGGCGAGTTGCGGCGAGTTGATCGGCCGACGTATTCAACACTGAACGAGCGGCTCGCACCATCGTGCTCGAGTGGTGGCGAAGTGCCCGCTGTTCGGCGGTGAGGCGATTGCGGGCCGTGGAGAGAATCTCACGTCGGGCCGACTGAACGCGCTGGGTGGCGTCGTCCAGGACTTCGCGCGTGGCGTCGAGCAGGCGGGTGGCCGGGTCGGTGACGCCGCGCACGTAAGCCTCAGTGGCCCGCTGCACGAGGTGAACACCAAGTTCCGTTGGGGTAATGGCGAAGTAGTTGGCCGCCAAGTCGGCCACCGAGGTATCGCCCGTGTGGCCAATGCCGGTCCAAATGGGGGTCGAGGCCGCGCCGATAGCTCGGGCCACCCCTTCGTCATCGAAGCAGGCGAGGTCGGCCTTTGATCCCCCACCGCGAATCATGCAGATGACGTCCAGCGAGAGTGCGTCAAGTGTTTGGAGGGCCTGCACGATGGCCGGTGGGGCACTGTCACCTTGAACCGTTGTCGGAACTACCGTTACCTCAAAGGCGAGACCGGACCGATCGAGTTGGCCCAGGAAGTCCTTGTAGCCCTCGGTCTGAGGACTACCGACCAGCCCCACCCTGAGGGGCATCTCGGAAACGAAGAGCTCCTTATTGGCGGCGAGTACGCCTTCGGCCGT
>JBAXMO010000084.1:0-5591 GCA_037134255.1 Actinomycetes bacterium
GAGGATGATGCCGAGGCGGCGATATTTCACTGCTCAACGCCCCCGAAACGGCGCTCGCGATTTTGATATTCCCGCACGGCCTCGTAGAGGTGCTCACGGCGAAAGTCGGGCCACAGCACCTCGGTGAAGACCAACTCGGAATAGGCGATTTCCCAGAGCAGGTAGTTGGAGATACGAAACTCCCCCGAAGTGCGCACCATCAGATCCGGGTCGGGAAACTCGGGGTGATATAGGCGGGAACGAATGGCCTTCTCGTCGATCTTGTTGACCGGCACCTTGTCTTCGACCAGTTGCTTAACGGCGTCGACGATTTCGGCTCGACCCCCGTAGTTAAAGGCCATGTTCAGGGTCATGACCTTGTTCTTCTTGGTCAGTTCGGCCGCTTCGTCCATGTTCTTGAGAACTCGACGGGGCACCCGCCAGTCGCGACGACCGCTGAAGGTGATCTTGACCCCTTCGGCGTTGAGTTCATCACGACGACGCTTCAAGAGTGACTCATTAAAGCCCATCAAGTAGCGAACTTCGTCAACGGGACGTCGCCAGTTCTCCGTCGAAAAGGCGTAGACCGTCAAGACTTCGATACCGGCCGCCAGGGCCCCGTAGGCCGCGTCGATCAGAGCCTCTTCGCCCGCGGCGTGACCCTCCGTGCGAGCCAGTCCACGATTTTGCGCCCAGCGTCCGTTGCCATCCATCACTACCGCAACATGTCGCGGCATTCGGGTTAAGTCCAACCAAGCAGGAAGTGGTGTTGGGCGAGGATCTGGCACGTAAAAAACCTAGTGGACAAAGGACCCGAAGAACGTCGTGGTCAACCCCTAGTGTTCCCTTGTGAAAAGCTTCGACCCCGATGAGGATTTTCCGTACGTCGAAACCGGCGACGAAGGAGGCATCTTTCTCGACGCCGATGTCGTTGAGGTCTCCACCGAAGCAACCCTGGAACTCCTAAACGCCATAACGACGGCCCTACCCGGTGGGGGCGAAAACCGTGAGGGCCAGCAGCAGATGGCCGAAGCAGTCGCTACGGCCCTGACCCGCAAGCGCCACCTGATTGTTGAGGCCGGCACCGGTGTCGGCAAGTCATTGGCCTACCTGACCCCGGTCGCCATCTCGGGACGGCGCGTTGTCATTGCCACCGCCACCAAGAATCTCCAAGATCAACTCGCCGAGAAGGATGCCCCGCTGGTCGCCGCCCGGGCCCACGGCCTCAGTACGGCCGTCTTAAAGGGGCGGAGTAACTACTTCTGCCTCCAAAAGGCCGAGGAGGTCGGACCATCCGGCAATCAGGGGACCTTTGACGAAGTCGACGAAGTACCCACCAGCATGGTCGACCAGGTCCGTCGAATCATGGAGTGGGCCCAAGAGACCAAGAGTGGTGAGCGCGATGAGCTCACGTTCGAAGTCGACGAACGGGCCTGGCGTACCGTCTCGGTAAACCCCCAGCAGTGCATTGGCAAGGTTCAGTGCAAGTACGGCAACGAGTGTTTCGCCGAACTAGCCAAGGAGCGGGCCGCGGCCGCCGATGTCATCATTGTCAATACCGCCCTCTACGGAGCCCATCTGGCCACTGACGGCAACATCTTGCCGATGCACGACGTCGTCGTCTTCGATGAAGCCCACGAAGTCCAAGACATCTTGGCCCGACTCCTCGGCACCACCATTGAGCCATCGCGCATCCGAGCCACAGTCGGTCTCGTTCGCATGCTCTTGTCCCCGAGTCAACGTGATGCCCTCAAGCCCCTCCTCGACTCGGCCGATCGGCTAGGCGAACACCTCGATCTACAACTAGAGCTAGGCGTCGTCGAAGGACTTTCTGACGAGACCACCTTGGAACTCGCCTCCATCGCAGCCGCCCTCAACGGCCTGCAGGATGCCATGAAGCCCTCCGGCTCTGACTCCGGTGGCGAAGTGAAACGAATCCGTGCGAACCAAGCGGTGACCCATTTGCTCGGCGACCTCGACCGCATTCAAAAACTCGGCGCCGACGAACTGATTTGGATTTCCCGTGAAGGCAACGAAGCCATCATCAACCTGTCATTAATCACCGTTGGTGAGTTACTGCGGGACTCCCTCTGGCCATCGATCACGGCCATCTTTACTTCGGCCACCATTCCCGACACCTTGGCCAAGAATCTCGGACTACCGGCAGATAACACTGACAAGCTGACGGTCTCGAGCCCCTTTAACTACCCCGAGAACTCGCTGCTCTACGTCGCCAAGCACTTACCGGATCGCAAAGATGAGCTCGAGTACACCCCCGCCATGCTGGAAGAACTCGTTCACCTGATCAATGCCGCGGGCGGGCGGACACTGGCCCTCTACACCAATAAGAAGTACATGGAGGCCACCGCGGCCGAAGTAGCCAAGCGCATCAAGACTCCCGTGCTCGTGCAGGGATCACGGGCTAAGGCCACGTTGCTCGAGAAGTTCCGCGATGACGAGTCGGCCAGCCTCTTTGCCGTCGCCAGCTTCTGGCAGGGCGTGGACGTTCCGGGGAAATCACTCTCGCTCGTCACCATTGACCGACTGCCCTTTCAGCCGCCGACCGATCCCGTCGGTAAAGCGCGCCGAGAACGGGCCGGTGATCGTGGTTTCTACGAAGTTGACTTGCCTCGCGCCACGATGATGCTGGCTCAAGGTGTCGGGCGACTGATTCGCTCCGCCGAAGATCGAGGCGTTGTCGCAGTCTTTGACAACCGTCTCGCCACGGCCTCGTATCGCCACCAGATTCTCAAGCGACTGCCACCGATGAAACGAACTGTCGACCGCAAGGACTGCGAAACATTCTTGGAATCGATTTAAGAGTTTCGAATTCGAAGCCCGTGGTGCGACGACTAGTACCCGAACCGGTCCAGCATCTCGTCGCGACCCTGCCAGCCTGGCTCGACACGCACGCGTAGCTCCAAGAAGGTGCCCTCGGGCATTTGCTTACGAACTTCCGTTCCGACGTCCTTGAGGACAAGACCACCCTTACCGATGACCATGCCCTTTTGTGAGTCCCGTTCGACCAAAATCTCGACGGTGACGTTAGGGAACTCGTACTCGGATACTCGACAGTGCAACGAGTGAGGAATCTCTTCACGCATCTTGCGGAAGAGTTGCTCGCGAACTAACTCGGCGATGTAGTGCATCTCCGAAACGTCGCTGACTTCGTCTTCAGGGTAAAAGAAGGGGCCTTCGGGCATGCGGGCAGCAACGAACTCGACAAACTCCGGCACTCCTCGGCCGATCTTGGCCGAGAGTGGGAAGTATTCGACTCGCTTGGCGGCCTTTTGGGCCCCCAACTTTTCCGCGAGCTCTTCAATAACGACAGTTGCGGCCAGTAGGTGTTTGGCAATGTCTTCGTGAGCCGTGCGGTCGATTTTGTTTACGAGAACGAGAGGCAGCGGGCCGTGTTCACCGGCCGCTTCCAGCATGGCGGAGAGAACCTGGCGGTCACCGGCACCGATTTCACCACGAGCTTCAATTACGCCAACAACCATGTCGACACCCGACGTCGATGCTCGAGCCGTGCTATTCATACGGCCGCCGAGAGACGACTTAGGGCGGTGGATACCAGGTGTGTCGACGAAGATGACCTGCACTTCGCCCTCAGTCCAGATGCCCCGGACTTGATTGCGAGTGGTGTGTGGCGTCGACGAGGTGATGGAAACCTTGGCTCCCACAATGGCGTTTAGGAGCGTCGATTTGCCAACGTTGGGTCGGCCCAGAATGGCGACAAAGCCGGAGCGCGTCACGACTCGTCAGCGACAAGCTGGATTGAAACCTGTTCAACGCGGTGTCGGTCCATCTTGTCCACGGTAATGGCATATTGGCCGGCTTCGAAAACGTCACCAACTTCCGGTACGTCGCCCGACAGGTCCAGCACCAGTCCGGCCACGGTGTCGTAGCTACCCATCGGGAGCGCCATCTTCATACGATCGTTCACGTCTTCAATATTGAGACGGGCGTTAACGATGCGGGGCCACGGGAGCGGAGCTTCCTCGTCAACTTCAATTTCGACGGCTTCTTCATCGTGCTCGTCAAGTATCTGACCGACCACTTCTTCGAGAACATCTTCGAGGGTGACGATGCCCGCGGTGGATCCATACTCATCAACGACGATAAACAGGTGCGTCTTGGAACCGCGGAACTCCTTAATGAGGGTGTCCACTTTTCGGGTCTCGGGCACGAACGTCGGTTCGTTCATCTTGAGCTCCGACAGAGCCTTGGCGCCGTTGCCCTTCTTGAGTTCCTTTAACAGCCAACGCAAGTTAACGACGCCCACGATGTCGTCAATGTCCTCGCCTAGAACTGGGAACCGAGTACGCCCTTCGCTCACGGCGTAATCGAGAACCTCTTGCACCGTCTGCTCGGACCGGACCGTCAGCATGTCGATACGAGGAATCATGATTTCGCGCACGATGGTGACGCCCATGAGCAGCATGGAGCGGATGAAGTCCCGCTCGGATCGGTCAATCGAGGCGTCCGAGTGAGCCACGGTCGCCATGGCGATGATCTCTGATTCTGTGACCTTCTGACCATCTTCAGGATTCCCGAATGGTCGCAGCACGGCGTGAGCCAGGCTCAGCAGTACGAAGGAGATCCACTTGATGGGCCAAAACTTCAAGATGATTTCAATGATGGGGGCCGCAAAAAGGGCGGAGGAGTCCGAGTGCATTACGGCGAAATTCTTGGGGATGGCCTCGAAGATGACGAAGATGACGACGACTTCCAGCACGGTCGCCACAATTAAACCAGCCGCACCGAACTGGTGCTCTGCAATGACTCCGACCAGCGTGGCTGAAACCAACTGGCAGACCAGAATCAACAAGAGCAGTGGATTAAGGAACTTGTCCGGTGAACTGGCGAGTCGCTCAAGAGCGGCTGCTCCGCGCAGGCGTTCGTCGTGCAAAGCGGCGGCCTTGGAGCGAGACATGCGGACCAAGGCTGTCTCGGCCAGGGCGAAGAAGCCCGAGAGCGAGAGCAAGGCGATCACCGTTGCGGTCAAAGCGGTGTCGGTTGACTTCCAGGCGGCTGCAATCACTTAACAATCCTTAGGCGGTAGTGGCGTTTTAAAATCTCCTGCTCACGAGCTTCCATACGCTCGGCTTCGTCGTCTTCCATGTGGTCCCAACCGAGCAGGTGCAGCACCCCGTGGACCACGAGAAGGGCGATTTCATCATCGAAGCTGACTTCATGCTCGACGGCGTTGCGCTCGGCCACGCTGGGACAGATAACGATGTCGCCAACGAGCTGGGGAATCATCGGAACGATGGGCTCCCCCGGTCCCGTCCCGCCAGAATCAGGGAAGCGGCCACTGTAAAGAGGTTCGTCATCAATCGGAAAACTTAAGACGTCGGTCGGGCCACTCTTGCCCATAAACCGTTCATTCAGGTCGGCGATGGTTGGCTCATCAGAGAAAATCAAGGAGACCTCGACGGCCCCTCGGACACCTTCTTCACGGAGGGCGGCCTGGGCAAGCGCCGACCAGCGCTCGAGGTCCATCACGATGTGATCTTGTTCGTCACTTACGAAGAGGTCAATAGTCATGAGGGGTGGCGGTCATATGCGGCGACGATGTCGGCCACAATCTTGGCACGAACGACGTCCCT
>JBAXMO010000085.1:0-5440 GCA_037134255.1 Actinomycetes bacterium
CACTTGTTGGTAGCGACGACCGATTCGCCAGCCACCCGTCAGGTCGTAGAGGCGCAATGCCGAACCGTAACCCTTAATCACGGCCTTACTGACCGCCCCGTTGTTGCCGAACAGTGGAATCAGGAAAGGAAGAATGCGCACGAGGTGGGGGGCATTTTTCAGAAGGCGTTGGCGCTCACGAAGGTTTTCGTAGACGAGACGAAACTCGCGCTGTTGGAGGTAGCGCAGCCCTCCATGGACCATCTTGGAGGACTTGGAACTGGTTCCCGAAGCAATGTCGGCTGCTTCAATGAGTGCAGTCTTGAGTCCTCGCTGAGAGGCGTCCAATGCGACCCCGGCGCCGGTCATTCCGGCGCCAATCACGATGGTGTCAAAAGACTCTTCTTTGAGGCGGGCGATGGCGGTGGCACGAGTAAAGGGATTCACCCTTGTATGTTGGCACAGCCCGAGAAGTGGTTGCATTCTTCGCATTCTGGGATAAGTTGCCACGCATGGACTTTGAACTTTCAGATGAACTGCTCGCCCTTCGGGATTCCGTCCGGAAGCTCGCGCAGGACAAGATCAAGCCCCGGGCTCGTGAAATCGACTCATCGGGTGAGTACCCCCAAGACATCTTCGAGGCCTTCCGAGATGCCGACCTCCTGGGACTCTGTATTCCAGAGGAGTACGGCGGTTCCGGCGCCGGCATTCTCGGCCTGACCCTCGCCATTGAGGAGGTCACCAAGTACTCCAACGTGACGGGCCTGATGTTGCTGCTGACCCGCCTTCCCACCGGTCCCATCATGATTTCTGGTAGTGAAGAGCAGAAACTCAAGTATCTGCCAAGTATCGCCAATGGTTCGAAGCGCTCGGCCTTCGGACTGTCCGAGCCCGGTGGTGGCTCCGACGTCGCTGGTATGCAGACGCGCGCCACACCCGACCCCGACGTTGAGGGTGGCTGGATCTTGAACGGAACGAAGTGCTGGATCTCTGGTGTGCGTCAAGCCGACTGGTTCACCGTCTTTGCCAAGACCGGCGACCCGGCCTCGCGGATGCACGACTCAATCACCGGATTCATCATTGACGCCAACACGCCTGGCGTGGAGCGACCCCGCTTCGACAAGAAGATGGGCGTCAAGGGTGTCGACACGGGCGAGCTCGCCCTCACGAACGTCAAAGTCGGCCCCGACGATGTCATTGGATCGGTTGGAGGTTTCCGTCTCGCCATGAACGGTCTGAACGCCATGCGTCCCGTCGTGGCGGCCCGAGGTATTGGCTTGGCCGAAGGTGCGCTGATGTACGCCACCGAGTACGTAAAGAATCGCCCCGCCTTTGGTTCGACAATTGCCAGCATGCAGGGCATCCAGTGGGAGATTGCCAAGTTGGCCACGGAAATCGAAGCGGCCCGTCTCTTGACCTACCGCGCCGCGTGGCTCGCTGACCAGGGCAAGTTCACCAAGGAGTACGTACCGCAACTCTCGATGGCGAAGTACTACGCCTCCGAAGTTGGCGTCAGGGCCTCCAGCTTGGCCATGCAGCTCCTCGGTGCGGCCGGGTACATGGAAGATCACCCGACTGAACTCTGGTACCGCGACGCCAAGCAATTAACAATCGTTGAAGGCACGAGCCAGATTCAGCTCGGTCTTATCGCCAAGGGTGTGCTCGGTCACGACCTCTGGTGGGATTAATGGCCGTTTCGGTCAACGCCGAATTACTCGCCCGCCTGGTGCGGGGCGAACGGCTCACCCGTGGTGAGGCCAGCGAAGCGCTGGTCGATGTCTTGCGGGGTGAGGTCGATGCGACGCTCATTGCCAGCTTTCTAACGGCTCTGGCCCAACGGGGGGAAACACCCGAAGAGATGACGGGCTTTATTGACGCCATGGTCGCCGCCGGCGAGACCTTTACGGTCGTGCCGGGGGCTATGGACATCGTGGGCACCGGAGGCGATCGAATGCACTCGGTCAACGTCTCGACCATGACGGCTCTCACGATCGCGGGACTCGGTATTCCCGTGGCCAAGCACGGCAATCGCGCTGCTTCCTCCTCCGTTGGTACGGCCGATGTCCTCGAAGGACTCGGCGTGAAGATCGATGTGGATGGCTCGGTGGTGGCGGCCTGTGTCGCCGAGGCCGGCATGGGCTTTTGCTTCGCCCCCCGTTTTCACTCGGGACTCCGCCATCTCGGTCCGATTCGAAAGGCGTTGGCTTTTCCCACGGCCTTTAACGTGCTCGGGCCATTGGCTAACCCCGCTGGAGTACGCCGACTCCTCATTGGCGTGGCCAATCCCGCCATGATGGACCGCATGGCCGAAGTGCTGCGGGCGCGCAACATTGAGCGGGCCGCGCTTATCCACTCCCACGACGGACTCGATGAACTCTCGCTCGGCTCTCCGGCCACCCTCTACACCGTGGCCGATGGTGAAATCTCCACTGAGGTCATTGATGCCGGTGCCACGCTTGGCGTTCGCCACGACGCGGCCAGCATTCGCGGCGACGACCTAGCGACCAACGTGCGCGCGGTGGAGGAGTACCTCACCGCCACTCCTGGCCCCGTTTTTGACGTCGTCACGGCCAACGCTGCACTCGCCCTGCAAGTAGCGGGGCGGACAACCTCGCTTGAAGAGGGATTCGAACTAGCTCGCAACTCCGTGCGCCAAGGTGACGCCGCCTCCGTGCTTGACAAACTTCGTACTGTTTCAAATCGATAAGAAAGAGGAATGCTCATGGAAGTCATCAACGCCACCCACGTCAATAACGAACAGGCCGGAACCTTCTTTGCTACACCCGACGATGGCCCCATCGTGATGATCAACTTGTTGACCTTCAAAGAGTTCGCTACCTACGAAGACGGCAGTGACGCCACCTTGAGTGGTGAGGACGCCTACCTGCGCTACGGCGCTCTCCTTGACGGACCCGACGGCGTTCTGGCGAAGTTCGGTGCCAAGTTGCTCTACTCCGGCAAAACCAATGGCCTCTTGCTCGGCAGTGTCGAAGAAGAGTGGGATGCCGTTGCACTCGTGGAGTACCCCTCGACATCGGGCATGTTGGCCATGGTGATGTCGCCGGAGTACAACGCGATTGACCATCACCGCTACGCCGGTCTCGCTGGTCAGCTCAACCTTCGCACCAAGTCACTCGGCGCTTAGCGCAGGGCCCCGCCGTGGGGCTGGAGTAGCCACGCTTGCTCGTAGGAGCTAGCGAGGTCGAGGTCGCTGCGATGCAGGACCAGCAGACAGCCGCCAAAGCCACCACCGACGAGTCGAGCGCCGTAGACGCCGGGCGTGTGCTGGAGTTCGTTCGCCAGTGCATCAATACCGGCCGTGGAAACCTCGAAGTCGTCACGCAAGCTGGCGTGCGACTCACTCAATAAGAGACCGGCACGCACCGGGTCGTTTGACTTCATCGCTGAGATCATCTCGTCGACGCGGGCCGTCTCGGTAGTCACGTGGCGAGCACGACGCTGGAGTAACTCGCTGTCGAGTCTCTCGACATCAGCCGCGGTGATTGTCCGCCAAGGACCCAGCACTCGTGCGATTTCGTCGCACTGGGCTCGTCGCTCGGCGTAGCGGGTTTCGGCCAGTGAGCGGTGCTCGCCCGAGTGGACCGCGGTCCAGGCCCATTCGACCGGGAGAGCGACGTCGGAAGTGGTGTTATCAACGAAATCAATGCGCAGGGCGTGGTGGACTTGCGTTCCGAGCACGGCCAGCTGATCGAGCAGTCCGACCCGACTGCCACATTCGGCTTCCAACTCCTGCATCAAGGTGGCCGTGGTCGTGATGTCACCGGTGTGGCCCGCGGCGAGTACGAGTGCGCCGAGGTAGGCCGCCGAAGACGAGAGACCGCTGCCCTCGGGGAGTGTGCTCGTTACCGTCCAGGTGACGCCGTGGACGCCGAAGCGTTGGGCGACGGCGTGGGCCAATCGGAGGTGTCCGGGAGAACCTTCATTTACTTCGTCGAGGTAACCCGGCGTGTGCCCGTGTGATTCGAGCAGCACGCGATCGTCGGTGCGAGGTGTGGCGCTCACGGTGATCCCGAGGTGAATCGCCATCGGGAGTGACAGGCCATCGTTGTAGTCCGTATGTTCCCCGATGATGTTGGCCCGTCCCGGGACGAACCAACTCACTTCGGCTCGACCACCACGCTCGCTTCTTGGGCGCGTAGACCGTTGGCGATGGAGCGATAGGCGCCGGCCACGTCGTCACCGCTGGTGTCGGTGGCGAGGAATGAACCGTCGCTGTGGAGTCCGTGGAGACCAAAGCGAGGTTGGTAGGAGCCCCACTCAAAGTTGTCGATGAGAGTCCAGTGCCAGTAGCCCTGGACGTCGATGCCTTCGCGGCGAGCCCGCACTAAGGCGCCGCTGTTTTCCCGGAGGTACCGCTCGCGAGTCCAACCGTCAAGACGGGGCCACACACGTCGTTCGTCGCGGCGCACGCACATGCCGTTTTCAACAACCCAGACGGGGAGGCCGTCTTGTCCGGCCTCGCGGACGTAGTCCAAGAACATGTGGGGGTCTGGTCGATCGTCCCAGAGGGGTCGTCCCAACTTCTTCCACCGTCCACCGGCCGTCTTCTTCCCGGGCAATGTGATGTGCTCGGCCACGGTGGGGGCGTAGTAGTCGAGTTGGGCGATGTCTAAGAGGCGCGGCGTCGTGACTTCGCGGAGAACTTGTTCGACCGTCGGGAATCCCGTCTCGAGAGGGATTCGTTTGGCGGCGAGTCGTCGCAAGTAGGCCTCGAGCGGTGCGTAGATGCCCTTGCCGCCGGGGACTCGTCGATAGTGCTCGGCCCGGCGTTCGCTCAACCACGCGATGCGTTCGCTGGGGGTGATTTGGTAGTGGTGGGCGTAGAGCGTGTCGAGCAAGAACCGATCGAGTTCATAGATCGAAAAGGAGTAGTTGTTGGTCGCCACGACGCTGTCGGGCTGGATGGCCTTGATGCGCTGATAACCCACGACGTGGGCGGCGAGGAGATGGTCGATTGTGGCGACGGTGGCCTCGAAGTCGTTCTTGCGTCCGGGCGGAAAGATGCCGTGGAAGTACGTGTTGATGGCAAAGATGTTGATCTCGTTACTGGTGATCCACTCGTTACAGAGATCGCCGAAGCGGGTAACGGCCAGTTCGTACCAGTCGGCGAGTCGCCGCCACCCTTCGTCATTGAGCCAGGGGTCGGTACCCAACCACGCGGGGTTGGTGAAGTGGTGCAGCGTCACGAGGGGACGCAGGCCCCGATCGCGGATCGCCTGGAGAATCGTGCGGTAGTGCGCCACGGCCGCTTCGTCAATCGTTCCCGGTGCCGGCTCGACCCGTGACCACTCGATGGAGAGGCGGAAGCTGTCGAGTTGCATCGCTACGACCAGGTCGAGTTGACGTTCGTAGTCGGCCCAAAAACTGTTAGCCGTGCCCGACTTAGCGGCTCGACCGGAATCTTCCCAGTCGGCCCAGTTGTTGCGTGGTTGATCGGGGC
>JBAXMO010000086.1:0-5437 GCA_037134255.1 Actinomycetes bacterium
GGCGAGAGGCCGCAAGACCTTGCGCTTTTGACCTCGACGTTTCATACCGCTGAGATTACTTTCGTCTCTAGGATTGGCGGGTGAGTACCTTCGCCGACACCGTGACCGAACTAGTCACGACGCCCCAGATCGATGACGGTAACCACGAGCGCTTCACTCACATCGTGCTCGAGGGCTACACCCCCAACAAGAAGGATGCCGATTTCGTTCCGATTGGCAACTCCGTGGTGGAGGGAATCATCAACTCGTCGGCCGTCAAAGCGCTTTGCGGCAAAGTCTGGGTGCCCGGTCGCGACCCCCGCAAGTATCCGATCTGCCCGACGTGCCGGGAAATCGCGGTCTCAATGGGCTGGGACGTCCCCCAGGGCTAAGCGCTGGCCGCGAGGCGAGCAGTGAAGAAGTTCAAGAGTTCATCCATGGCGTGCGTTGTTGGCGAGCCAACCTTGTTGTCTTGGCCGTCGGTAAAGACCGAGTGCGCGTCGGCGGGATAGCCCCACTCGTTACCGGGCGTCGAATCAATCTCCACGCCAATGAATCCATCACCGAGAACGTTGCGAAGATTTTCGAATCGCTGTCCGGGGGAGAGCTTGTCGCCGCTGAAGCGATAGGCCATCACGCAGACTCCATTATCAGTTCGCGCCTTGACCTTGGCCATCTCCTCGGGCGAGATGCCGGGATCAGACTTGTGGCGATCCTTGCGGGGAAAGGGCAGTGAGGGCTGACTGAGGACGGGGGCCACGACAACGGGGTCGACCATCATTGCTAAGGCAAAACCACCGGTGAGGCACATCCCAATGACGCCGACCCCCGGACCACCGTTGGTGCGGTGTTCGTATTGGGCCAGTTCGTTGAGCCACTTGGTCACCCGACTGGACTTACCGGTGGCAAAGAGGGTGAATTCGCGTGAGACGCAGACTTCCCCGAACGTCTTGAGGAACTCGCCATTACTGGCGACGTTGCCGTCGCGACCAAAGAGGTGGGGGATGGCCACACTGAAGCCCTGGGCCACCACGCGCTTGGCGAAGGTCACGAGAGAAGGCGTAATCCCGGGCATCTCACTCAGGATGAGCACGGTCGGGCCCGAGCCCAGTCGGTAGACGTCGCGGGTCCGACCGAGGGCCGTAAAGGGAGTCTTGGTGAATGCTTCTAGAACGGCGGGATTGCCTTTGGTCATGACCTTCTCCGATACGAAACGAGGGGATTTGTTCGTAGGCTACTCCCGAGGATTTCGGCGAGGAGGCTTCTAATGGCCGTAGTGCGAGTATGGCGCCATCACGACACCGATCACCCCGGATTAATCGGTGATGCCTTCGTGATCCGAGGCTATGAGCTGCAAGTTGAACTCATTGACTCAAAGAATGGACCGACCTCGCTCGAAGGCGTCGACATCTTGCTCGTCTTGGGCTCCTCCGCCTCGGTCTACGACCACGCCGCACAACAGGCCTGGCTCACGAACGAGATGACCGTCTTGGGCGAAGCTATCGAACAGGGAATTCCGGTCCTCGGTATCTGCTTTGGTTCCCAGATGCTCTGTCAGCACTTTGGTGGTCGCGTTGAGCGAGCACCGGAAGGTGAAGTCGGATGGTTCGAGATTGAACCCATAGCCGGCACCGGTATTACTTCGGGCCCTTGGTTTCAGTATCACTTTGATCACTGCGTGCTCCCCGCTTCGGCCACCGTCGTGGCTGCCAATCCGCGAGCAGTCCAAGCCTTCACCCTTGGTCGCCACGTGGGTGTGCAGTTCCACCCCGAAGTTGATGCGAGTCAGCTAACCGATTGGTTCATGGATGATGAGGCCGCGCGCAACGGAACTATTGACGCCGCCGCACATATTGCTGAAGCGACAGCGAACCACGAACGCCTCGTTCGTGATGCCGATGCGCTCGTGGCCTGGTTCCTCCACCGACTGCAGTCCTAGAAGTGGCCTCCATTGTCATTTTGACTCGGGCCAAACTGCCCGGACGAACCGGCCCGAGTTCGGCTCGCTACGAGATTGGTCGCAATAACGCTCTCGCCGAATCGCTGACGCTACGCGGTCACGAGGTCGTGATGTGGTGGGATGAACCACTCGGCCCCTGCCTGCTCGAGACCCCCGACTTGGTAGTGATTCGCAGTGGTGGCGAAATCAATATTGGACGGGCCCGCGAGTTTCAAGGTCAGGGTGTCTTGGTGTTAAACGATCCCGAGGCCCACTGGCTCTCGAGTGACAAATGGGCCACGGTGGACCTCCTGGCACGAGGCGGCGTGGCTCATCCGCAAACAGTTCTCGCCACCGGGCCGATGCCGGGGGCGCAGTACGTCTTGAAGGAACGGCGCAGTAGCGGTGGTCACGGAGTCTCGTTGTGTGAAGGAAGTGTCATTCCAAATAATGAACGGTTCGTTGTTCAAGAACGCATGTTCTGGAGCGACGATCTGCGAGCCATGGTCGTTGACGGCCGAGTCGAACACTGGCTCCGACGACGCCCGGCCGACGGGGAGTGGCGCACCAATATTGCCCAAGGATCCCACTACAGCTCGGCCCTCGATATTTCACCGCGGGCCGAAGCCCTCGCGCTGCGTGCGGCCCGTGCGTGCAATCTCCTCTGGTGTGGTGTCGATCTGCTCGAAGTCAATGGTGAGTGGACCGTGTTAGAGGTCAATCCCGGCACCACTTTTCACGGCGTTACGCGCGAAGAGGGTCAGGCGATTGTGGAATCGGTGGCGGACGCTATCGAGCGGACTCTGCCCTGATTCCTAGAGGTAACACGACCGCCCTCTAGGCTGGTCCAATGCTCGATCGTGAAGAAGTGTTGATTGAGCGCGTGGCCAATGGTGGAACGGTGGCCCATGCGGCCGACGGGCGAGCAGTCTTTGTGCGCCACGCCATTCCCGGTGAGCGCGTTCGTATTGAATTCACTGAAGAACGGGCCAAGTTTCTCCGTGGCGACGCCGTCGATGTCGTCACGGCCAGCGAGCACCGCGTCAAGGCGCCCTGCCCCTACGCCCACGCCGACGGATGCGGGGGCTGTGATCTCCAGCACGTCGCCGCTGAGTACCAGCCGCAGTGGAAGGCCACGCTTATTGCCGAACAGCTTCGCCGTGTGGCCCACCTGGAGTACGAGGTAACGGTCCAGTCGGTGGGGGACTCCCTGCTCGGCACCCGGACCCGACTTCGCTGCGCCGTTGATGACATGGGCCACTTGGCGATGCGCAAGAGTCGCTCGCACGAACTGCAGTCCATCGCCGGCTGTGTCGTCGCGAATCCCGTTTTCACCGAGGGTTTTATCTCGACCTGGGATGGCGCCCAAGAGGTCGAGATGCGCCTCATCGGTGACGGCCCCGGCTTTGCCGTGGTCACATTCGAAGACGGCACCCAGGTCACGAGTGACTTCGATGGTCTGATTGATGAGGAGCCTCGTCGTTCCTCGGTGCTTGTCGGTAAGAACCGTTTCCGCGTGAGCGGCAACTCCTTTTGGCAGTCACACGAACTGGCACCTGAAATTCTGACGAAGGCCGTGATGAAGATGGCGAAACCTCGCCCTCGCGAAACCGTGGTCGACCTCTACGCCGGCGTCGGACTCTTCACGGTGCCCCTCGCGATTGCCGTCGGCCCGGAGGGCCACGTCACCGCGATTGAGACTTCCGACGCGGCCTGTGCCGATGCTCGTCGCAATGTGGCCGACCTGCCCCAGGTCTCCGTGGTGGAGAAGACGGTCAATCGTCGCCAAATCATGGAACTCGTGCCAGCTGATTCGATCGTGGTCCTAGACCCTCCTCGTAATGGCGCCGGTATCGAAGTCATGAAGGCTCTGGCCAAGGCCCTCCCTCGCCGCATTGTGTACGTGAGTTGCGACGCCGCCACCTTCGCCCGTGACATTGCGGTCCTGCGCGAGTCTGGTTACGAATTGGGTGACCTAGAGGCCTTTGACCTCTTCCCGATGACCGAGCACGTAGAACTCGTCGGGGTACTTGACAGACGTTCGTAATGGGTAGATGCTGGCAGTAAGGCCCGATATGTGGTCGGGCCCGAAAGGGGTCCACCATGCCACTGTCCAAGCTTGATCACCACCATCGCGTCACCGCGACCAAGATTTTCGGTCACCCGCTCAGTCACAACATTCAGTGGCACGACGTCGAATCTCTGCTCGAGCGCATTGGCATGGTTTCGGTTTCCCACCGCGGCAATATGAACGTGACTATCGGTGACGTGGTTCATTCGCTCGGCCGAGTCCGCGGCCACGACCTCTCCGACGACCAGGTCATCAAGGTTCGACACATCCTGAAGGACGTGGGGATTGACGCCACGGCGGCCTAGGGCCGTGTTTCCTTCCGTACAATGTCGAAAAGACATTGGGAGGAAAACGTGTCCGTTATCGATGACTGCCTAGAGCACAACCAGGAGTTCGTCCGCACCTTCGCTGGTCCTTTGCCCCTGGTGCCGGCCCGCCACCTAGCCGTGGTGGCCTGCATGGACTCTCGTATTGACGTCTTTGCCTGTCTCGGGCTCGGCCTGGGTGAGGCCCACGTCATTCGTAACGCCGGTGGCGTGGTCACCGATGACGTGTTGCGATCACTCGCGATTTCTCAACGAAAGTTGAAGACGCGAGAAATCATCGTGATTCACCACACCGAGTGTGGGCTGCAGACCTTCACTGACGAAGCCTTTAAGGATGAACTCGAGCAGGAGACTGGCACGCGACCAACGTGGGAAGAAAAGTGCTTCACCGAGGTTGACGCCAGCGTGCGTGAGTCGGTGCAGATGCTCCACGACAGCCCCTTCCTGGCCGACGTCGAGCACATTCGCGGATTCGTCTTCGAAGTTGCCACGGGTGCTCTTCGCGAGGTCACGCTGTAGTCCTGTCATACGGTCCCGTCACCCTGATGAGGTGACCGGGCGCTTGATGATTGTCTATACCGTGCCGCCCTGTGCGACGCCGTGGCTGCTCTATCGCGGCTACGAGGGACAAGCACTGGCCGAGATGGAGCTGCTGTGGACTGATCCCGACGCGCCAATCTTTAGTCCCGACGTTGCCGTCTATCTCGAAGATTTCCTCTTTCGTAATTGCCAAACTGTTCTTGATTCAGATTGGAACTACGAGATTGAAGACTGGTGGGCCTACGCCACGACCGTCATTCCTAAACCTCCCGAAGTCCAAGTTGCTCGCCGCTACGTCTATCGAAGCGTGACCGAGTTGCCAACTGATGTCACCACCGCCTACCTCGTCGATCGCTGCATTGGTAGCAACGTGATTGCCGTTATTCGAAAGGCAACCGTCCTGCCTAACGGCCAAGATGTCATTATTGACATGATGCTGTCAGAAGGAAATGGGCATCGGGCGGGATCATGGCGACCACTTCAATCCGAGAGGCTTGAAAAGGCCCGCATCGCCTACGGGGAACAGATGAGAGAGATGGATTCTTGAACTGAACTTCGTAGAATCAATGTATGACTCCAAGC
>JBAXMO010000087.1:0-5378 GCA_037134255.1 Actinomycetes bacterium
GCTGGCGATTGGTCTGCATGAGCGCGCGCTTCTTGGGGCTCTCATCGGTGCCGTAGGTGGCGCCCTCGAAGTGATAGATCCGCGACTTCGGTTGGTACATCACCCGGTAGCCGGCACGGCGCACCGCGAAGGCGAAGTCCGTCTCCTCGTAGTAGGCCGGAGCGAACTCGAGGTCGAAGCCACCGGTGGACTGCCAGACCGAGTGCCGAATCAAAATGCCGGCACCCGAGCAGTAGTCAACCTCGCGGGGAAACTCGTACCAAGCCCGGTCGGCGCGGTCGCCCTTGCCGTAATTCACGCCCGCTCCCGTGGAAAAGATCAACGATCCGGCCTCTTGCAGGACCCCGTCGGGAAAGAGCAACTTGGCCCCGATAACGCCAATCGAGTTATCGGCGCGGGCCATGTCGACCAGGGCGTCCAGCCAGCCGTCGGTCACCACGGTGTCGTTGTTGAGCAGGACCACCCAAGGTTCTAAGACCGCCGCGAAGCCGGCGTGGACGGCGCGGAGGAAGCCGGCGTTCTCGGCCAGACAGAGATTGGTGATGCCGGGAATCTCCGCGAGCCGCTCCGGGGTCTCGTCCGTCGACCCGTCATCGACGACCACGATGCGATACGACGTCTCATTGGTCGTCATCATCAGCGACCGCAGGCAGGTAGCCGTCATTGACCAGTTGTTATAAACAGGGATGATGATGACCACGTCACCCTCTGACGTGGGGTCAAAGCTGATGACTCGGGTATCGCGTAGGACTCGCTGCACTTCAGCGGTGGGTTGACCCACCTTGATACCTTCATCGGACCGCCAAGTTATCCAGCGCAGCCTGAGGCGAAGAATTCGAAGCACGACCCAGAAGAAGATGCCGAACCGCAGGGAGTTCGGAGGTAGGAGGCGGCGAAAGAGTCGGGCCTTAGACGAGCCCGACTCCACTAATTCATTCGTTAAACGTTCGCGCAGAAATTCGCCCGTCCGGTTGATCCGCATGAGGGCCGTCAACGTTTCGAAGTAGAAAGCCACTCGCTCCCGAAATGTAGGTGGTGTAGGTGACAAGCGGGGTTCCCATCGCGACCGGAGTGGTTAGACAACGGCTAAATCTACACGCCGGCTATGAAGAAACCGGGCTCCGGCGGCCGAGGAGCGTTCCCAATCCATCCCTCTAGGCTGGAACTATGAGCAAGAAGGAAAAGTCCACCAAGGTTGTGAAGATCGGTGTTGTCGACACCATGTTCGCTCGATACAACATGGGCGGAGCCGCCCTGGCCGAGTTGGCCGAGTGTCCCGGCTACGGCGAGAAGTTCGTCACAATCGCAAAGACCGTCCCCGGCTTTAAGGACTTGGCTGTCGCCGCGAAGAACTTGATCGAAAAAGACGGCTGCTCGATTGTCGTGGCCCTCGGCATGCCCGGCAGTGCCGCCGTGGACAAGCAGTGCGCCCACGAGGCCGCCATGGGCATCATGCAGGCCCAGCTGCTCACCAGCACGCCAATCCTCGAAGTCTTCGTCCACGAGGACGAGGCCAGTGACCCCGAGGTTTTGGCCATGGTCTTTGAGAACCGCTCACGGGACCACGCCCGCAACGCCTACTGGATGCTCTTCGAACCCGAACAGCTCAGCCAGCGCGCCGGCCAGGGCATCCGCCAGGGCTTCGGCAACGCCGGACCACTCGAGCTCTAGGCGCTCAACTCTTTCGGGAGTTGTAACACGCGCTCGGCGATGATGTTGCGCTGCACTACTGAGGTGCCGCCGCCAATAGTGAGTGCTTGGGCGTAGAGAAAACCGTGACGCCAGGTCTGGGCCGCACTGCCCGCAAGGCCAAACGGTCCGACGGAAGAGTCCATCGCCCCAACGCCCGCGAACTCCACGGCGAGACCCATGATCTCTTGACCGTGATCGTCCGCCAACGCTTTGCGCACACTGGCCTCGGCCCCTGGTTCGCGCCCCGCCAAGACGGCCGAGAGGGTCCGAATACGCAGCAGTCGCAAGATCTCACCGTGGGACCAGCATCTAACTAGTGACTCTCGCTGCAGAGCCGTCAGGCTCTGCCCCTTGGCGAGGTTCACGAGATCATTGGCCGAAGGACCCCGACCCCAGAGTGCACCCTCACCGGAGAGTGAGACGCGCTCGTTGCCGAGCGTCACTTTGGCCAAGCGCCAACCTTCATTCACGTCACCAATCAAGTGATCGGCGGGAATGCGTACTTCGTCGAAGAAGACTTCGTTAAAGGCGTGGTCCCCGGTCATGTCCACAATGGGACGGATATCGATACCGGGCGTATTCATCGGACAGATGAAGTAGCTAATGCCGTTCTGGGGTGCCCCCTCATCTGAGGTGCGGGCCAACAAGATGCCCCAGCTCGCGATGTGGGCGTAACTGGTCCAGACCTTTTGCCCGGTGATGACCCACTCGTCACCGTCACGAATAGCTCGGGTCTGCAGCGAGGCCAAATCACTCCCGGCGTTGGGTTCACTAAAGAGTTGGCACCAAAAGTCTTGACCACTGAGGAGTCGGGGCATCCACCGCTGCTGTTGCTCTTCAGTTCCGGCGTGCACGATCGTGGGTCCGGCCCAGCCAATACCGATGGGGTTCACGGGACGAGTCACGCCGGCCTGGCGTAGCTCGTCGTCGATGACGAGTTGATCAACGGGTGAGGCCCCTCGGCCCCACGGCACGCTCAGGTGGGGGGCCACGAGTCCGGCCTCGGCGAGGTCCGCGCCAGACGGCCGGGGATGAGCGCTCAGCCACTCTCGAAGTTCACGGCGCAGTTCGGGGTTGTCGACGTCACCCTCGGTGGAACTACCTAACGATGTTGGGGCTAAGAGCCCCCTACCTTCACTCACTCGATAACTCTAGAAGTTGTGTTGGTAGGGGGCGAATTCTTAGCTGCCCGGTACGCCGACGCAGGCCGTTCGCGTGGAACCACTGAGACAGATGTCGGCAATGAGACCGGTGACCTGGAAGCTTCGGATCTGGTCAATCAGACCCGGGGTCCGACGTCCATAACCGTGCGGATCGTTTCCATACGCACTGGTGTCGGGGGCCAGGTTGACGGTGGGTGGCGTTGGTGTGCCGTAGTCCCACAGTTCATCGAGAGCCTTCACCGGTGTGGTTGGGCTGTAGGTGTGGTTGGGAATACCCCACTGGACTTCGGTCGGCACGTTGCTGCGAGGTGAGCCGAAACTATTGGTATCAAACGTCGGTGAGTGGCGCGTGGCCCCAATGGTGCGGGCGAAGACTTCGGTCGAGACGTTGGTGACCTGGTGGTCGCCGTAGTTCTCGATAATGAAGACCTGCTTGGCCTTGGTGCCGCCGTAGGGCGAGGTAGTGATGTGTTGGGCGTAGCCGTCGTTCTCACCACGGTCCCAGAGCAACTGGACTAACTGCAGGCCGAGCTGCTGGTCGGTGGCGTTGGGATAGGCCGGGTTGTAGAAGGCCGAGAACTCGTTCCAGTCCACTGATCGGTTCAACAGCAGGCCGCCGTAGTTCTCACCCGGTACACCGAGGACGACGCGGGACCACTCGTTCGAGATGGCGCTCACGGCACCACCCATAATGCCGCCCTGGGAGTAGCCCATGTACTGACACTTACCGACCTGGAAGCGCACGGCGCCACCGGACTTGAAGGCAGCGTTGGTGCCAAAGCCCTGCGCCGAGTTAATAAGTCGAGCGAGGAACTGGAAGTTCAACATGCCCTGGAGCATGTGGTCCGAGAGGGTGTGGAAGTAGCTCATGTCACCGAGTGTGCCCGCGACCAAGAGGGCGTCAGCGCTGGACATTCCGGACCAGTCGGTGGCGCAGCCCATCATGTTGGCCTCCACGCCCTTGGCGAAGGATCCGCCCACGACTTCACCGGCACTACCAAGGAGTCCGTGACCGTAGACACTTGGTGCGGCTGCGCCAGAAGACGAGACGGTGCTCGGCATCACGCATCGGAAATTCGCCCAGAGCTGATTACTCCACACGCCAGTGGTGGCGTTACGAGTCGAAGCCACCAAGACCGGCAGGCCGTTCTTGTCGGTGTTCATGGCCTTACAGAGCGAGGTGTTGGTGCTCTGGTACTCCGCGGTCTGCGTCGTCGGGCAGGTCTTGAGGAAGGTTGGGACCTGGAAGGAGCCGTCCACTTCGCGCACCGTGCCGTTGTCGGCGACGTTGGTCACGCGGAAGGACGGGGCCGTCTTAGCAATCAACTTGTAGGCCTGCTCACGCATGGTGAGGGCCGGGTCGGCCATGTTCGCGGCCGAGAGCTTCTTCAAGTTGCCACCGGCGGCGATAACGGTGAAGTCCCACGCGATGTAGAGCTTGGTGAGGTCAAAGGCACTGCGGTCGGCGTTCTTCAGTGGGGTGAGGTCGTTGGTCACGATCCACTTCAAGTGGGCACCACGGGCCTTGTTCGACAAGGTGCCCGCACGGGCCGCGGCCTCTCCGGCCAACTGGGAGATGGGGTTATTCGAGGTGTCCTTCAGGTTGCGCAGCACCACGTCAATCCGGTGACCCTCGGTCAAGTTGATGGCGGGGTGGATCAAGAGCAACTGGGTGGCCGAGTCCGAGTTCTGGGCGTCCAGTTCGGCGAAGTAGGCAATCCGCTTCTTTGACACGGTGTCGTAGATCACAATGGGCGACGAGTCGCTCAAGGAGGCCCCGATGTTGGTCGACAGGGCAATCCCGGAGTTAGCCAACGAGATGTTGGGCACGTGAATGATGATCTCAGAACCCGGTGAGAAACCACTGTTCTGATTCTGGTACGTCGTGTTGACGTGCGTTCCGCCAACGTTGGCTGGCGTCAAGGTCTTAGGAATGTTGAGCTGGCGACCGGTGGCCGTAGCGGCCTTCTTGGTGAAGGCGTCGTTGGGCCAGGGCAAGAGACAGTTGTGGCCGGGCAGCGTGGTGACGAGAACGTCACAGCCGGTGACTCCGGGCTCGGGCACCGTGGCGGCCGAGACCGACGGAATCGCGGTGAGAAATGAGGTGGCGAGCATGAGGCCCGCCACAGAACCTCGAATAGATAGTTTCATAATTTCCCCCCGGAATAACTGAATAAGGGGAACCGTAGTACCGATGGCTCATTCGCGCTTGGAAAATCTTCACTATCGTGGCGGGTCACGGAGGGGTGGAATATGAGTGAGTGGTCCTATGTAGACGTGTGGCGCACGGTGGCCGGAAAACAGCCCCTGGCCAGTGCCATCGAATCGGGTGACACCGTCTACTCGTGGCGGGAATTCGTCGAGGCCTTCGAGTCGCTCGGTACGTATTTTCACCAACTGGGACTCCCCCGTCAGAGCACGGTGGCGGCCTACCTCTACAACGGTCCCGAGTATCTCTTGACCTTCGCAGCCACCATGGCCGCCGGTCACGTCCCGATCAACACCAACTATCGCTACGGCCAC
>JBAXMO010000088.1:0-5373 GCA_037134255.1 Actinomycetes bacterium
GCCTTGCCCTGGTTGTCGATTGACCACTGGGTGGCATCCTTCATCGCGGCCATAAAGGCCGAGACCGTCTTGCCGTGCTTCTTGGCGTATGACGAACCGGTTGCGTAGACCCACACGGGCACCGCGGGTACACCGGCGGCCTTGCCCACGATCTGCACTGGCGTGCCGCCAATGCCCGGAATGGCGTAGTTCGAAGTGTTTGTGACAAAGTCCACCTTGCCACTCTTCAACAGAGGGGTGTCAGCCTCACCGTTAACCACGGTGATGTCCTTGGCGGTGAGACCGGCCTTCTTGAGGACGAAGGGCAGCATCGCCGTGGTCCAGGTGTCACCCCACGAGAAGACCTTCTTACCCTTCAGAGTGGCAAGCGAGAGCTTGGAACCCGGCATGGCAAAAAGACCCCAGTTATTCTTCATGGAGTAGTTCGCGATCGAAACAACGGGGACCTTGGCCTTCACCGCCACCACGAGGTCAGACGTTGACAGCAGGGCCACCTCAGTGTCCTTCGTCGCCATCATCTGCACGGTCGTTGAAGTCGTCGGCGGGAAGACAATCGAGACCTTGAGGCCGTGGGCCTTAAAGAAGCCTTCCTTTTGCGCCACGATCACGGGAATCAATTCCATGTCGGGCCACGGGAAGTCGTAGGCGAAGCGCACCTTGGTGAGCGAAGAGGATGCCGAGGCACTGGGCGCGATTGCGGTAATCGTGGCCACGAGGGCCAATCCACCAGCGGTAACAAAACGAACGAAACGATGCTTCACGCAACTCCTATCAAAAGCTTGTCCGCTAAGCCTAAATATGACGGCCGGCGCGGCGAGCAACGGAACGCCGTTTCCAGGGGGTTGTGAAAAATTCCACAAGTGTCACAACGCCGAACCAACTCATGCCCACGACCGTCATGATCAGAGTCGTGCCGTAAACACCAGCGGCGTCGAGCTGTGCCGACTGCGCATGCTGAAACATGGCTAGCGATGAGCCGCTCGATGCGGCCAACTCACCAATGATGGCGCCCGTGACCGCGTAGGTCGCACCAATCTTGACTCCACTGAAGAGACTGGTACTCGCCGACGGCACCTCTATGGCCAGAAAGGTCCGCCAGGGCGACGCCCCGTAGGCGCGCGCCAGCATCAACAGATCACGATCGACGTTGGCGAGACCGTCGAGGACGCTCACGGTCACCGGGAAGAACACAATCCACGCCACAATCACCACCTTGGGCGTGAGGCCGAAGCCGAGCACGAGCACGAGTGGCGGGGCGAGAGCGATGATTGGAATGGCCTGAGAGAGAATCAAAATCGGATAGATGACGCGCTGTACGAAACGTCGCTTGGATAAGAGAACGCCGAGACCGATACCCAGGGTCGCGCCCGCAACAAATCCGAAGAGGGTTTCTTTGACGGTGGCCAAGGTCAGCGGCCAGAGGTGCGACCAGTTCGCCACAATTGAACGCCAGGCGTTAAGAGGCGTCGGAGCCACGTACGGAGCCACGTGACCAAAAGTGATGATGGCCTGCCACGCACCAATGACGGCAGCGAAGGAGAGAAAGGAGCCCAGTAGGTTGCGGCGAAAGCGCATTGCTACTCCCCCGCCTCGTGGTGTAGGAGCGAAAGAATCTCTCGTTTCGCTCCCATAAAGGCGACATCAGTCAACATCGCCGTACGGCGAGGACGAGGAAGATCGATCGGAAGGTCGAGCACGATACGTCCCGGGCGCTCCGACATAACCAGGATCCGATCAGAGAGGAAAATTGCCTCGTCTACGTCGTGAGTGACGAAGAGGACGGTTCGTTGAGTGGACTGCCACACGTCGAGGAGCCACCGTTGCATTTCAAATCGGGTCTGGGCATCCAGGGCGCCGAACGGTTCGTCTAGGAGCAGAAGTTCGTGATCGGTCATCAACGTGCGCATGAGTGCGACTCGTTGGCGCATGCCACCGGAGAGGGCCTCCGGATAGTGAGCGAGAAATTCGCCCAGGCCGTATTGATGGGCGAGTGAGGCGCCACGCTCTTCATCTTCTCGAGTCACCCCACGCGTTAGGTGTGCCCCCATGGTGATATTGCCGAGCACGGTCCGCCAGGGGGCCAGTAAATCCTTTTGGAGCATGTAGCCCACGTGACCGGTCCGACCCGAGATATCGGCCCCGTGTAGCTGGACCGAGCCGGCGCTCGGGGTTTCAAGTCCGGCAATCATGTTGAAGAGTGTCGACTTGCCACAGCCCGAGGGTCCGACAATGGAGACAAAGGAGCCCTGAGCGATGGTGAATGAAGTCGGGGCGACGGCGGCCAGTGCACCGAAGGCTTTCTCGGTATTTGCGAGGGTGAGCACGGGGCCTAAGTCCACCCTCTCAATGTAGAGGGAAAGACTGACTAGCCTCATTCCGCTATGGGACTATCAATCGGCATCGTCGGATTACCAAATGTGGGCAAGTCAACGCTCTTTAACGCGCTGACCAAGAACGATGTCTTGGCGGCCAACTACCCCTTCGCCACCATCGAGCCCAACGTGGGCGTCGTCGCCGTACCGGACCCCCGTCTGGCCATATTGGCCGAGATCTTCGGCTCCGAGCGCCAGCTGCCCGCAGTGGTGAACTTCGTCGATATCGCTGGCATTGTTAAGGGCGCCAGCGAGGGTGAGGGTCTGGGCAACCAGTTCCTCGCTTCTATTCGCGAGTCCGACGCCATCTGCGAAGTCGTTCGCGCCTTTGAAGATGATGACGTCATCCACGTTGATGGAAAAGTCGATCCTTCCAGCGACGTCGCAACGATTGAGACTGAACTCATCCTCGCCGACTTACAGACCGTCGAAAAAGCCTTAACTCGCCTCGAGCGCGACGCCAAGCGCGGCGGGGCCGGTGACGCCGCGGTACGACTCGCCGCCGTCCAAAAGACGCACGAGATCCTCAACAGTGGCCGCGTCGTCTCGTCGGCCGGCAAGGAACTCGACCGCACAGCCATCGCGGACCTCCACCTCCTGACCGACAAGCCCTTTATCTACGTCTTCAACGTCGACGAAGACACGTTGAGTAATGAATCCCGTCGGAATGAACTCATCGCCTCCGTCGCTCCCGCGCCGGCCATCGTGCTGTGCGCCAAGCTCGAGGCCGAGCTCTCCACACTTTCTGACGAGGAAGCAGCCGAGCTGCTGTCGTCATTCGGACAGGACGAGTCGGGGCTGGCGCAACTCTCTCGCGTCGGCTTCGACACCCTGGGCCTGCAGACCTACCTCACGGCCGGCCCCAAAGAGGCCCGGGCCTGGACTATCCACAAGGGTGACACCGCACCCGTAGCCGCCGGGGTCATCCACACGGACTTCCAGAAGCACTTCATCAAGGCCGAAGTCGTGGCCTTTGGCGACCTGGTCGAAGCAGGATCGGTCGTCAATGCCCGTTCAGTCGGCAAGGCCCGCATTGAAGGCAAGGACTACATCATGCAAGACGGCGACGTCGTTGAGTTTCGGATTGGCCAGTAGTCAAAGGCTGAGCACCATCTGGCCGAGGTCGGTGTTTCTTTTCCTGCCGTTAACCGTTAAAGTAGTCACAGGCGATTGAACGACAGAGGTCGGCGCCACTTTCGATTTACCAATCCATCTATAAGGAGAAAGTACATATGACCTCTGCGTCCTTTGACTTCAAAGTTGCCGACCTATCCCTCGCCGACTACGGCCGTGCCGAAATCAAGTTGGCCGAACACGAAATGCCGGGCCTTATGGCCATGCGCGCCGAGTTCGGTGCCAGCCAGCCCCTGAAGGGTGCCCGCATCGCCGGCTCTCTGCACATGACCATCCAGACTGCCGTCCTCATCGAGACCCTCGTGGCCCTCGGTGCCGACGTTCGTTGGGTGAGCTGCAACATCTTCTCGACTCAGGACCACGCGGCCGCGGCCGTGGTTGTCGGGCCCAATGGCACCGTCGACAATCCCCAAGGAACTCCCGTCTTTGCCTGGAAGGAAGAGACGCTGGAGGAGTACTGGTGGTGCACCGAGCAGCTGCTCCGCTGGCCCGGCCACGCCGGTCCCAACATGATCTTGGACGACGGTGGCGACGCCACTCTCTTCATCCACAAGGGTCGTGAATACGAGATCGCTGGCGTTGTACCCGCCCCGGACGCCTCCGACTCCGAAGAGTACGGCGTCATCTTGAACTTGCTGAACAAGATTGTTTCGAGTGGCGAGAAGTTGTTCGAGGCCATGGCCTCGGACATCATCGGTGTCTCCGAAGAGACCACCACTGGTGTGCACCGTCTCTACGAGATGGAGCGCGACGGTTCGCTGCTCTTCCCGGCCATCAACGTGAACGACGCCGTAACGAAGTCGAAGTTCGACAACAAGTACGGATGCCGCCACTCGCTGATCGACGGCATCAACCGCGCTACCGACACCCTGATCGGTGGCAAGGTCGCCATCGTCTGTGGTTACGGCGACGTTGGTAAGGGTTCGGCCGAATCACTTCGTGGACAGGGCGCTCGCGTCATCGTCACCGAAGTCGACCCCCTCTGTGCCCTCCAGGCCGTTATGGACGGATTCCAGGTTACCACAATTGAAGAGGCTCTGCCCTACGCCGACATCATCATCACGGCCACCGGCAACAAGGACGTCTTGACTATCGACCACCTGCAGTCAATGAAGCACCAGGCCATCGTGGGCAACATCGGTCACTTCGACAACGAAATCGACATGGCCGGTCTGGCCAAGATTTCGGGCATCGTGCGCGAAACAATCAAGCCCCAGGTGGACAAGTGGATCTTCCCGAACGGCAAGTGCGTCATCGTGCTCTCCGAGGGTCGTCTGTTGAACCTCGGTAACGCCACGGGTCACCCCAGCTTCGTGATGAGTACCTCCTTCACCAACCAGGTCATGGCTCAGATGGAACTCTTCTCGAACGCCAAGGCCTACGAGAACAAGGTGTACGTCTTGCCGAAGCACCTCGACGAAAAGGTGGCACGTTTGCACCTCAACGCGTTGGGCGTGAAGCTCACCGAACTGTCCAAGCAGCAGGCCGAGTACATCGGTGTGCCGGTCGAAGGCCCCTATAAGCCCGACACTTACCGTTACTAGACAACGGCCGTTTCTCAAAACCCCCGCCCGGAAGGGCGGGGGTTTTGCTTTTCCCTAGTCAGGGGGTGGATTCCTGGCGCGGCAGCAAAAACCTCATAGGGGCTAGGCAGGATGTGCCATTCACTTTGAACCAAGGGAGCCCCGTGACTGACCAGTTGCGATCAATCGACGAACTCATCGCTGAGGCGTGGAAGAACAACGACATCCCCACGCCGCACGGCGCCCTCGCCCTGCGGCCTACGGACTACGAGAGCTCACTCATAAAGCCCCTCGTCCATCACGAGATGATTACCAGCGACTACCGACACCAGCAAGCCATGTCG
>JBAXMO010000089.1:0-5309 GCA_037134255.1 Actinomycetes bacterium
TCATCGCACGGCGGAACGCCACGCGGCGAATGAGCTGGTCGCAGATTCCCTGGGCGATCAAGGCAGCGTCGAGTTCGGGCTGCTTGATTTCCTGGATGTTCAGCGAGAACGGTGAAGCCTCGTTGGCCTTCTTTGGCACACGGTTGGTCAGCACTTCGAGTGCCTTCTTCAAACGCTCAGCTTCAGCACCACGACGACCGATAACGATGCCCGGACGCGCCGTGTGGATGTCCACGCGGATGCGGTCGTTGCTGCGCTCGATCTCAATGCGGCTCACTGCGGCGGTCTCTAGTTGACGCGTGAGGTAGTCACGAATCTTCCAGTCCTCGATAACAAACTGACGGTATTCACGCTCGTTGAACCAGCGTGACTTCCAGTCGGTCGTAATACCGAGGCGGAAACCGTAGGGATTTACCTTCTGGCCCATTACTTGTCCGTCTCCTCGTCGGTGTCGACTGACACCACTTCTTGCTCGGTCGCAACCTCAACAACCTCGTTCGTCTCAACTACATCAGTAGCGACGACCTCGGTCTGTGGTGCTTCCACTACGGCCTCTTCCACGACGGATGTCGTTTCAGCGGCTTCGTTCTTCTTGCTACGCGATCCGGCCACACGGCGTGAGCGTGATGCGGCGGCTTGGGCGCTGCGAGCAGCGTTCAAAATCGCGAGGCGGTCGTCGTCCATGCGGGCGACAATCACGGTGATGTGACAGCTGCGCTTGTTGATGCGACCAGCACGGCCACGGGCGCGGGGGCTGAAACGCTTCATCGTCGGGCCTTCATCGGCGTAGGCCGCGGCCACGTACAACTCATCGGCGGAATAGCCCGAGTTGTTCACGGCGTTCGCGACTGCGCTGGCGAGAACCTTGTTGATCACTCCAGCAGCCTCACGGGTGGTGAGAGAGAGGATGTCGCGTGCGTTCTGTACGTCAACGCCACGGACCAAGTTCAAGACCACGCGGGCCTTGCTGGCCGACATGCCGTAGTTGCTCAGTGAGGCGCGGACGCCGGGACGCTCGTTGGTCTTGGTACCGGCCATTAGCGCTTGCCCTTCACTTCTTGTCCTGCGTGGAACTTGAACGTCTTCGTCGGAGCGAATTCGCCAAGCTTGTGGCCAACCATCGACTCGGTGCAGTACACCGGGACGTGACGGCGACCATCGTGAACTGCGAGGGTGTGACCGACCATGTCAGGAATGACCGTCGACCGACGAGACCAGGTCTTGATGACCTTCTTCTCGCCCGACGCGTTCATTGCGTCGACCTTCTTTAATAGGTGCCCGTCAATGAACGGACCCTTCTTCAAACTACGACCCATGTTCTACCTACCTCCGCGAGCCGCGACCACGGCGACGACGAATAATGAGATCATCTGACTTCTTAGGCAGACGAGTACGACCTTCTGGCTGACCCCAAGGGCTGACCGGGTGACGACCACCGGAGGTCTTACCTTCACCACCACCGAGTGGGTGGTCGACGGGGTTCATAGCCACACCACGAGTCTGCGGGCGCTTGCCCTTCCAGCGGTTACGACCAGCCTTACCGATTTTGATCAGTTCGTGCTCCGAGTTACCGACGATACCGAGTGTGGCGACACAGTCGATTGGCACACGGCGCATTTCCGTTGAGGGAAGACGCAATGTAGCGAAATCGCCATCCTTCGCGACGAGCTGAACGCTCATGCCGGCGCTACGAGCCATCTTGCCACCACCACCGGGACGGAGTTCCACGTTGTGGACAACTGAACCGGTTGGGATGTAACGCATGGGGAGGGCATTACCAGTCTTAATGTCGGCCTTAGGACCAGACTCAACACGGTCGCCGACCTTGAGGCCGTTGGGAGCGAGGATGTAGCGCTTCTCACCATCGAGGTAGTGCAGCAACGCGATGCGGCAGGTGCGGTTGGGGTCGTACTCAATGGTTGCGACCTTGGCCGGAATGCCGTCCTTGTTGCGACGGAAGTCGATGATGCGGTACTGCTGCTTGTGTCCACCACCACGGTGACGCGAAGTCTTGCGACCGTAGCTGTTACGTCCACCGGTGCGGCTCTTCTTAGCGAGGAGTGACTTTTCGGGACGGTCAGTGGTGAGCTCAGCAAAGTCTGAGACCGTCTGAAAACGACGGCCGGGACTAGTTGGCTTGCGATGACGAAGGGCCATAGTGTTCCTTAGCTCTCGAAGAGGTTGATCGAGTCGCCCGCCTTGAGGGTGACGATGGCGCGCTTTTGGTCGGGGCGCTTGCCCTCGACACCAGTGCGGCGATTACGCATCGACTTGCCCTTGCGGTTGAGTGTGTTGACGTTGGTGACAGTTACGTTGAACGCCTGCTCGACGGCGCGACGCACGTCGATCTTGGTGGCGTACTTGGCGACTTCAAAGACGTACACGTTGTTGTCCATCAAGCCGTAGGTCTTTTCCGACACGACTGGACGAAGCAGGATTGTTGAAGCGTCATGCATTAGTTGGACTCCTTAGCGGTCGGCAGGGTCTCATCAGAGAAGATGACCCAGTCGGCGTTCAGTACGTCGTACGCGTTAAGTTCGCTCGCATCAATGGTCTTGATGTAGTCCAAGTTGCGAAAACTCGCACCGGCGACGAAGTCTTCGCGAGACAAGACGACCAACACCTTGCCCGAAGCACCGAGGGCGGCCAGCATGCTGAGCGCGTCCTTGGTCTTAGGGGTTTCCCAGCTGTACTTGTCAACGAGGAGAATTTGGTTCAGCTGCGCGCGGTCGGACAGAGCCGAGAAGAGGGCCAGACGGACCATCTTCTTAGGCGTGCGCTGCGTGTACTTACGAGGCTTGGGACCGTGAGCAATACCACCACCGGGGTAGTGAGGTGCACGAATGGTTCCCTGACGAGCGCCACCGGTTCCCTTCTGATTGAACGGCTTCTTACCACCACCGCGAACTTCCTTACGCGTCTTGGTCGACTGCGTACCGGCGCGCTTAGCCGCGAGCTGGGCGGTGATGACTTGGTGGAGAACGGGAACGTTGGGCTCAAGACCGAAGATCGCTGGCTCGAGCGTTACGGTACCGAGCTCCTTACCGGCGACGTCACGACGGGTCACCGTGCGAGTCGCGAGGACCTTGGCGGTCTTTTCGATTGGACCACGAAGCGTAAAGGTGCTCATCGCTTGCCTCCGGCCTTCATTGGGTTCTTCACCGAGGTGCGGATGACAACAACGCCACCCTTGGAACCAGGAACGGCACCCTTGACGAGTACCAAGTTGCGCTCAACATCGACGCCGATGACTTCGAGGTTCGTCGTGGTGACTTGTTCGCCACCCATACGTCCAGCCATCTTCGTACCCTTGAATACGCGACCAGGAGTAGCGCAAGCACCAATCGAACCAGGGGCACGGTGGTGCTTGTGGTTACCGTGTGCGGCGCCTTGGCCCTTGAAGTTGTGGCGCTTCATTCCACCAGCGAAGCCCTTGCCCTTGCTCACGGCGGTGACGTCAATCATCTCGCCCTTCTCAAAGACATCAGCACCGAGCTCTTGACCGATGGTGAAGGCCGAAACATCTTCCAAGCGGAGCTCAACGAGCGCCTTACCTGGCGTGACGCCAGCCTTGTCAAAGTGTCCGCGCTCAGGCTGCGTCAACGTAGAGAGGCGACGGGTTCCCCACGTCACCTGCAGTGCGGAGTAACCCTCTTTATCCGGCGTCTTGATCTGCACGACGCGCACCGGGCTAACCCGGACAACGGTCACAGGGATGGCACGATTTTGCTCGTCCCAGACCTGGGTCATGCCCACCTTTTCACCGACGATCGACTTGGTCGTCACGTTCATTTCTCCTTAACTCCTGTGCGTCGGACCAACCCGACACACAGACGCTCCGTTCGGGACCGAACCCGAACGGAGCGCTCGAATGGTTCGGACTGGCGTTCCCGCAAGGGGCAACCAGTCACAT
Organism: Actinomycetes bacterium; assembly: GCA_037134255.1. GTDB lineage: Bacteria > Actinomycetota > Acidimicrobiia > Acidimicrobiales > RAAP-2 > RAAP-2. Next base: position 3,914 of record JBAXMO010000089.1, read on the forward strand.
CATCTGTGGATCCAACAAGTTGGATCCGATTCCCACCGCTTCCGGCGGGAGTATCACCCTACTCCAAGACCCCCGTCCAACGCAAAGTCGGAGCGGGGGCCTGGAGCGTGGTGCTAGTTATTGCGAATTTTGATCTCGATGTCCACGCCCGCAGGAAGGTCGAGGCGCTGGAGCGCATCAACAGTCTTGGGGGTGTGGTCCACGATGTCCAAGAGACGCTTGTGAATACGCATCTCGAAGTGCTCGCGGCTGTCCTTGTGCTTGTGCGGTCCGCGAACCACCGTGTAACGGTGCTTTTCGGTTGGCAGTGGCACGGGGCCCTGAATCCGAGCCGTTGTGCGCTCCACCGTTTGCACGATTTTGGCACAGGACTGGTCCAGAACTTCGTGATCAAAGGCCTTGAGCCTGATACGAATCATCTGCTTTTCGGCCATGGTTCAGATACCTACTTCAGGATCTTCGTTACACGACCGGAACCGACCGTACGGCCACCTTCGCGGATGGAGAAGGTAAGACCCTCTTCCATTGCGATTGGCTTGCCGAGGGTCACGGTCATGGCGGTGTTGTCCCCAGGCATAACCATTTCGGTGCCGGCGGGCAGCTCGATGGTACCGGTTACGTCAGTCGTACGGAAGTAGAACTGCGGACGGTAGTTGGCGAAGAATGGCTTGTGACGGCCACCCTCGTCCTTGGTCAACACGTACACGTTGGCTTCGAAGATGGCGTGAGGGGTTATGGAACCTGGCTTGCAGAGAACCTGACCGCGCTCAACTTCTTCCTTCTTCGTTCCACGCAGAAGGGCACCCAGGTTGTCGCCAGCCTGGCCTTCGTCGAGGAGCTTACGGAACATCTCGATACCGGTAACGGTGGTCTTCTGGGTGTCAGTCAGACCAACGATTTCTACTTCATCGCCGACCTTGATGATGCCCTGCTCAACCTTTCCGGTAACTACGGTGCCACGACCAGTGATCGACATAACGTCTTCGATCGACATAAGGAAGGGCTTCGCGGTGTCACGGATTGGCTCTGGGACGAAGGAGTCGACGGCAGCCATGAGTTCCATGATCTTGTCGCCCCATGCCTCGTTGCCTTCCAGCGCCTCACGGGCTGAAACACGGATGATTGGGGTGTCGTCACCTGGGAAGTCGTAGCTGCTGAGCAGTTCGCGGACTTCCATCTCGACGAGGTCGAGGAGTTCTTCGTCTTCCACCATGTCGGCCTTGTTCAGGGCAACAACGATGTAAGGAACACCGACCTGACGAGCGAGCAGCACGTGCTCGCGGGTCTGAGCCATAGGACCGTCAGTTGCGGCAACCACGAGGATTGCACCGTCAACCTGAGCGGCACCGGTGATCATGTTCTTGACGTAGTCAGCGTGACCAGGCATGTCGACGTG
>JBAXMO010000090.1:0-5291 GCA_037134255.1 Actinomycetes bacterium
ATGCAAATGTCTAGCACCGCTGTCTCGGTAATGGGGCTCTAGGCGTTTGTGCGGATACTGACTGGTGCCGGGGCCGCCGCCGCGGCGTCACGAGCGTGATAGCTCGAACGAGTCAGCGGCGAACTCTGAACGTAGGCCAGTCCGAGTGAGCGCCCAACGGCAGCCAGTTCGTCGAACTCGTGCGGATCCCACCAACGAGCCACCGGCAGATGCTTCGTCGTGGGGCGCAGGTACTGCCCAATCGTGGCGATTTGGACCCCAACTGCGGCGAGGTCCGCGAGCGTTTCTTCTACTTCTTCCCGGCGCTCGCCCAGGCCCACCATGAGGCCGGACTTGGTAGTGAGACCGGCCGCGCGGCCGCGAGCCAAGACGGTCAAACTCCGAAGATAGCCAGCCGACGGGCGCACGGCGTATTGCAGGCGCGCCACGGTCTCAATATTGTGGTTCAAGACATCAGGCCGAGCGTCCAAAATCAGTTGGAGCGAAGCCATATCTCCCTTGACGTCACTAATTAAGACTTCGACTTGCGTATCGGGCTTGCGCTCGCGAATAGCTCGAATGGTGGCGGCAATCGCACCGGCACCTCCATCGTCTAGATCGTCACGCGCAACACACGTGATCACGGCGTGCGAAAGATTCAGACGCACCACGGCTTCGGCCACACGGGCCGGCTCGGTGGCATCGAGTGGCATCGGCTTACGAGTGTCGATGAGGCAGAAACCACAGGCACGAGTACACCGCTCACCATTCACCATGAAGGTGGCCGTGCCGTCCTGCCAGCACTCAAAGATGTTCGGACAGCCCGCCTCTTCGCACACTGTCACCAGACGCAAGTCCTCGGTGAGTTTGCGCAACGAGTTGAACTCGTCACCCATGTGAGCAGGGATTCTGAGCCACTCCGGCTTTCGGGCTGCAATATCGAGACCCTGATCGGGGTCGACACCGGCCTTGCGAAGGCGACGGATAAGAGGGCGTTCATCACTCATAGTGGCGGCCGAGCGGTCTACCGAGGCCACGCTCGTCGCTCCCCCCAGGGCGTTGGCGACAGATTCCGCGATCGCGTCCTCCGCCACTTCGAATCCAACGGTGAGCCCGAGGCTGTGCAGCGAGCCAACTGGATACTCCGAGACCCCACAGGGAATAATGGCGCTAAAAGCTTCGAGGCCAACGTTCACATTGAGGGCAATGCCGTGCAATGTTCGCCGGCGACCCGAGGCGTCTCGTTCGGTACGAACACCAACTTGACCAATCTTCACGGGCGCCGTCTCCACGTGGGCCCAGATCCCAGGAAAACCGTCGAGTTGCCCGACCAGTCCCAGTACTCCCTGTTCATCGAGAGCCTTGACGGCATCGATTACGCCCTCTTCGAGTCGTCCAACGTGGAGCCGGCCCGCCGAAGGGTCGTCGTCAACCGTGACAATCGCCCAGAGAACAACTTGGCCGGGACCGTGATAGGTGACATCTCCCCCGCGATCAGCGTCAACCACTGTGGCGGCGAGTGACTCCGGGGCGATGAGGAATGAATCATTACTCGCGCGAACTCCACGCGTATACGTGGGTGGGTGTTCGAAGACCAACAGGTAGTCGTCAAGGGCATCAAGCAGGGCGTGCTGGAAGTCATTGACTTCGGCGAACGTCACGCGCCCGAGATGCCGACGACGGAGCACTACCGCTCCGCGTTGACGTCGATCGCGGCCAGCAGTTCACCGACGCGTTCGAGATACTTGGCCGCCGACACTGGGTCCGCGACTCGGTGGTCGAATGAAAGACCCAGGACCAAACGCCGTCCCGGCTCTACGACATCGACACCGTCACGCTGAACCACGACGGGACTATGGCGAACTGCACCTACGGAGAGGGCGGCCACGTTGGGCTGAATCAGCAGTGGCATTGCCACCAGAGTGGAAGGCGTGGGGGCGGCGAGCAGTGAAAACGTTCCGCCCAGCAGGTCATCGGTCGTTAGTTGCCGAGACTCCACGCGATCCGAGAGGTCATTCAATCGGTGAGCTAGCGCTCGAAGCGTCAGGCCACCAGCGGCGTGCACCACAGGAACCAGCATGCCAGCGGGCTGAAGGCTCCGTACAAACCCAAGGTTGATGGTCCGGTGAATGATGAGATCATCACCATCGACGGCTGCATTGAAGAAATCGAACTCGGCCAAAGCGCGCACAGCCGCGAGCGCGACAAGTGCCTCATCATTAATCGGTGTGCCATCTGAAGTTGTCCGACCGACAGCTTCAAGTTTGGTAAAGACAGAAGCATCTACCTCAACGGCCACAAAGCCGTGAGGGCTCGTGCGGACAGAGTCCACCATGTGCTGCGCCATGCGACGCATGCCGGGGGTCAGGGCAATGGCGACGTCATCGGTGGGGCCGTTGGCTACTGCCGTTTCAGCGTCGCGACGGGTAATCAATCCGCCCGGTCCAGTGCCCTGCACGGCGCGGGCATCAACGCCACCGCCATCCAAGATGCGACGCACCACGGGAGAAACAACGAGACCCTTATCGGCGCTCACCGAAGGGCTCGTAGGCGAAGTTGAGATTGCGACAGCGGCCTCCGCTGGTGACGCGACTGGCGCATCTTCGACCGGGGCGGAGGGTGCGGTCGTCGAACCGTCCAGTTCGCCGATCACGGCGACTACGGCACCGACGCCGACGGTGTCACCTTCATTAGCCAAAATTTTCAGGAGGACTCCAGCGGCCGGTGAGGGCAATTCGGAGTCGACTTTGTCGGTAGAGATTTCAAAGAGTGGTTCGTCACGCTCGACAACGTCTCCGACATTCTTCATCCACCGAGTGATGATCCCTTCGGTGACCGACTCACCGAGCGAAGGAAGCGTTACATCAGCCAACGTGGAGTCCTCGTCCGGCCAGAGCGAGCAACGTCTCGCCAAAAGTCTCCGATAGCGATGGGTGGGGCTGAATCAATGCGGCAGCCTCAGAAGCCGTGGCTTCCCAGTTAACGGCGAAGTAGCCCGCGCCCAACTGTTCGGTCACCCAGGGACCGGCCATGTGAACCCCGAGGAGTTGACCAGCGGTACCGTCGGCGTTCTTCTCGGCGATGATCTTCACAACACCTTCCGTGTCGCCAATAATCCGCGCCCGTCCGTTACCGGCGAAGGGATCCTTCTTCACCACGACGTTGTAACCACGCTCTTTGGCGGCCGCTTCTGTTAGTCCACAGAACGCAACTTCGGGGTTGGTGTAGATGGCCCACGGGACACGGTCGTAGTTGACCGGGACGATGACCTCACCAAGGATGGTCTTGATAGCGACAATCGCTTCTGCAAAGCCAACGTGGGCCAACTGTGGCGTTCCGGCGACGACGTCGCCGACGGCAAATACGTTGGGAGCGGCGGTACGCATGTACTCGTCGGCCACCACATAGCCACGCTCGTCTAATTCCACTCCGGTAGCTTCACCCAGGAGACCCTCAGTGCGGGGGCGGCGGCCCACGGAGACAATGACCATCTCGACCTGCACGTCGTCGACACCGTCGAGGTGCAACGTTGTGCCCGTCTTGCTGGGTGTGTGGCCTGTGACCTTGGCATTAGTAACAATGTCTATGCCGCGCTTCTTAAAGGAACGCTGCACCACCGAAGCGACTTCGGTGTCGCATCCCGCGAGAATAGAAGGCAGGCCCTCCACTATGGTCACCTTCGAGCCCATGTCGCTCAGCATTGAGGCGAACTCGCAACCAATCGCTCCGCCACCGATAACGGCAGCCGAGGCGGGCAGGGCATTCAGAGCGAGAAATTCATCCGAGGTCACAATAATCGTGCCGTCGACATCAAAGCCGGGCAGCGTGCGAGGAACGGAACCAGACGCCAGAATCACGTTCTTGCCGATAAGCGTCGCTCCGGCATCTGCACCGTCGAGCACTGACACGGTGTTGTTGGCATCGAGGCGACCGGTACCGTCAAGCACCTCAATCTTTCGGCCCTTTAAGAGGCCGGACAGGCCTTTGTGAAGCTGATCAACAACGTCATTCTTGCGATTCTGGCTTACGGCAAAATCAATGGTCGGCGCAGAGGTAGTGAAACCGAAAGCACCGGCGTGCTCAATGGTACGCAGGACGTGAGCCGTCTCTAAAAACTCTTTAGCGGGAATGCAGCCACGGTGCAGACAAGTCCCGCCGACCTTGTCACGCTCAATGAGGGCCACGGAGAGTCCGGCGGCGGCGGCGTAGAGAGCAGCGGCGTAGCCTCCAGGGCCTCCGCCGATTACGACAACATCAAACTGTTTACTCTCGGAAGCCACAGTGACCCTTTCTGCGTCGGAACTACGAAACTGTTCAAATTCTAGTTCCGTGGGACCCACACCATTTCAGGGCGTTGCCGACCGTCCGCGGCCCACATCTGCCGCCTCGGTCGCCAATTCGTCGACGAAGTCGTTCATAACGTCACCGGAGTGACCCTTAACCCACCGAAAGGAGATCGACCGGTCCGACTCCAAGACGAGCGCAAAGAGGACTTCCCAGAGGTCTCGATTAGCTACTGGCTGGCCCTGCGAATTCTTCCAACCCCGCCTGAGCCAACCGGCGTGCCAACGGTCATTGAAGCACTTCACGACATAGGTCGAGTCCGAGACGATCTCAATCACGTCGTCTGGCACTGATTGGAGTGCCTCGATGACGGCGAGGAGTTCCATGCGCTGGTTCGTCGTGTGCTCGTCAAAACCTGAAGCAAAATACGTCGCTCCTTCGGCCCAGGCCCATCCCCCGGGTCCCGGGTTACCACGGCAGGCTCCATCGGTAAAGAGAATTCGACTCACGGAGTGTGGGTAGTCCAGGCGTCCGGATCCGAGGTGAACTGCGTGACCTCAGGAGGCAATGCCCCCTTTGCGACATCGGCGACGGTCACGTGTTCGAGGACTTGGCGCAGACTAGCCCGCACGGCAATCCAGACTTCCTGCAAAGACGTAGCCACGCCGTCATAATGCACATCCTCGGGACGATTACCTCGCACACCCGCCATGGGGCCACCAACGACGCGCAACACCTTGGCCAGCGTTATCTGATCGGCGGGTCGAGCCAAGACATAACCGCCCGCGGCTCCTCGATGGCTCAGTACCAGTTCGGCACGGCGGAGATCCGAGAGAATCGCACCGAGAAACTTGGCGGGCAGACCTTGCTCTTCGGCCAGCGCCGCAATCTGCTGCGCCCGCGCCATTGGCGGATGCTCGCGCAGATCAACCGCTTCAACGCCGAGACCGTACCCGCGCTCGACGACCCGCGTTTCGCCCACCTCAGCCTGCGCGACTACGTGGCCGAGCGCGGCTACGGCGACGATC
>JBAXMO010000091.1:0-5252 GCA_037134255.1 Actinomycetes bacterium
GCGTGCGCGAGCGAAGAGAGCTGGTGGTGCTGACCAGTGATGTCGCTGGTGAAGACCTGGGCGGCATTCTGTGCGAGAACGCACTCGTTTGATGCGCAGGGAATCTCGGTTCCGGCGGGAACTGGTACGACGTACTCACGAAAAGTGGACTCCACAACGCTCACGGTGAGGAAGCGGGGGGAGAGTTGCCTGCGGGCCACGTCGATCACGGCGGCCTCGACAGGAATCTTGCGACCACCGTAGACGGTCCCGTCGGCGAGGACCAGTTCGAAGCCCGAACCACGAGCGTGCTCGGCGTCGTCGTCACTATTGCCGTACGAAGGTATCGAGGCGGTGTGAACTAACGAGTCGTCCACCGACTGAAAGATGGCGTGTCGCGAGATGAGAAATGCCGTGCCGCAAGCCAGCGCGATAGCCACGCTGACGGCCACCGAAGAGGCCACGACAACGCGGAGTCGAAACGTCATGCGCTGCGCAGTGAGTAGCCGACACCGCGAACGGTTTGGACGAGACGGTGTTCTCCCTCTTCTTCCAACTTGCGACGAAGGTAGCCAACGTAGACGGCGAGTGAGTTGGTACTGGAGTCAAAGTTGTAGCCCCAGACCAGATCGAGAATCTGGTCGCGCGTCATCACCTGACGGGGGTGGAGCATGAGGAGCTCGAGGAGATCGAACTCGATGCGCGTGAGCGGCACGGCCCGTTCCCCCCGGAAGACTTCGCGGGTGGAGGGGTTGACCGTGAGGTCGTCGAACTTGAGTACGCCCTCGTCTCCCGTGCGGGGTGCGTGGCGACGCAACAGAGCGCGCAGCCGGGCCGTGAGTTCAGCGAGATCGAAGGGCTTGACGAGATAGTCATCGGCTCCGGCATCGAGTCCCTCGACCCGATCGTTAACGGCGTCACGGGCCGTCAACATCAGAATCGGGACGTTGTCACCGGCCCGGCGAATGCGACGGCAGATTTCCAGTCCGTCGATGTCGGGCAGCTGGAGGTCTAAGACAATGGCGTCGGGGGCGGCCGTCTGGAAGGCCCGCAGGGCTGAAGTCCCGTCACCGTGGAGTTCGACTTTGTAATTCTCCATTTTGAGGGCCCGCGAGAGGGCCGCCAGAATCGCCGGGTCGTCATCGACGATCGCCACCGTGAGGAGCGTTTCGGAACTAGACGACATGGCGGCCTCTCGGTTGGTTGATCTAACCCCTCTAGTATTAGATGTCTGACCTAAGAATGGTTGTGGATTTGCTAAGAATCCACGAAGATTCCAGGAAAGACCTTGGCGGGTAGTTCAATCGGCAGAACAGCGGGTTTTGGTCCCGAAGGTTGAGGGTTCGATTCCTTCCCCGCCAGCCACTGGGCCTACATCGATTGCAAGATGTTGGCCATGATGAGCGGGGCGTCTCCTTGAACGGAGTGCCCCGCATTTTCAATTTCAACCACTGTGGCGTCAGGGCGCAGTCGGCCGAGTTCAGCGACGTCGTCATCGTCCACGACCGAACCCTTCGCTAATCCCCGCAGCAAAGTCACGGGTAGCGGGAGGTCGCGCAGCGTCTCCCACAAGTTTCCGGGTTGCGGCGCTTCGAGGGTGGCCGGGCCGTGCTGCTGGTGACGCCACACCCACGTGCCGTCGTCACGTTGAAGGGCGTTATGAAGAATGCCTCGCCGTAGTGATGATTCGGACCGTGTCGGGTTAAAGGCCTTGGTGCGTTCCAGTAACTCGTCAAAGCGATCGAAGGTCTTGGGCCCATTGACAAAGTCGTGAATGTGCTTGGCCTTGACTCCGTTGACCCCGGGGGTGATGTCGACCAGGACGAGATGACTGAACCGGTCGGGGTGCTGGGCGGCGAACTGAATAGCCGTCAGACCACCGAGGGACATGCCGACGAGGATGACTGGCTCGCTGGGTAGGGCCTCCAAAATCGCGGCGAGGTCAAGGGCGTGGGCCGCTGAGGCCGCGAGACCGAAGGGGCTGGCATCGGAATGTCCGTGACCGGGCAGATCGACGGCCACGAGACTGCGCTGGAGGGCCAGAGCCACGGTGTCAAAGGTGTGGGCATTCTGCGCCCCGCCGTGCACGAAGAGAAATTCGGCAGAACCCGAACCCCAGACCAATGCGCTGAGCTCGCGGGTCGCATCGACCTCGAACCGCTCGCGGCGGACTGGGGGCACGGGGAGATCGAGGTCCCACTCACTCAGATTTTCGTGGAAGAAGGAAAACTCGTCGTAGGCAATACGTTCCATGCCTCGAATCGTAGGTCGCTCTGGTAGAGATGAGGGCATGATTCAACCGACCTGTGTCGTGGTGCTGGCCGCCGGCGAGGGAACCCGAATGCGCTCGGCTCGACCAAAACCCCTCCACCATCTCTGTGGCCGCCCCATGGTGGTGCACGTGCTGGACGCCACGGCCACCGGTGATGACGTCGTGGCAACAGTCATAGTCATCGGCCACGGTGCCGAGTGGGTCGAACAGGCCGTGACGGAACGGGCCGCGAGCGAGACTCTGCGCTTTGTCGAACAGCATGAACAGTTGGGCACGGGCCACGCCGTCTCCGTGGCCCTGCCGACGATTGACGAAATCATGGGCGACCGTGAAGGTCACGTCCTGATTGTGCCGGGCGACACCCCCTTGTTGCGGGCGAGCACCATTCAAGCGCTCCTGACCCAGCACGAAGAGAGCGGTGCGGCCCTCACCGTTTTGACGGCAGTGGTCGATGAGCCTTCGGGCTACGGCCGGATTATCTACGGCCGCGATGGCAAAGTCGCCAAGATCATTGAAGAGCGAGACGCCTCGGAGACGGAGCGTCAGATTCACGAAATCAACACCTCAATCATGGTGGTGCGTCGCAGTCTGTTAGGGGCTGGTCTTCGCATGGTCGGTCGAAAGAACGCGCAGAACGAGTACTACCTCACCGATCTCATCAGCGTCCTCTACGAGGGTGGTCACCTCACGCGTTCCTTCGTGCTGGAAGACGCCAGCGAAGCGGCCGGCGTTAACGACCGAGCCCAGTTGGCCAGTGCCGAACGAGAACTCCGCCGCCGTATTAATGATCGGTGGTTGCGACGAGGCGTCACGATGTGGGACCCGGCCACGACCTACATCGATTCCGACGTGCAACTGAGTCCGGACGTCTCGCTGCTCCCCGGAACAATTCTCAAGGGTCACACCCAGATTGGCGGGGGAGCACAGATCGGACCGAACGCCTTTTTGACTGATGTGGTCATTGGCGAGCGGGCTGTAGTGGGAACCGTGGAGGCGACTGGCGTCACGGTTGGTGCCGGAGCGCAAGTCGACTCGTTTGTGGTGCTCGAGCCGGGCCAATTAATAGCCGAGGCGGCCCGAGTCTCTGCCGGTCCGAACAACTCATAGAAGTACGACGCTCTCGGCGAACTACGCTGTGCGCGTGGAAGCCTCCCCTTTACGTCGCATGGTGATGGTGACGGGTCGGACCAACCCCGGTCTCGCTCAGTCCATTGCCGAAGAACTCAACGGAACTCTCTCGGCAGTGCAACTACGAGAATTTGCAAACGGTGAGATTCACTGCCGGTTTGAAGACTCCATCCGTGGCGCCGATGTTTTCATCATTCAGTCTCACGCTGCGCCGGTGAACGACTCCATCATGGAGCAGCTCATCATGATTGATGCCGCTAAGCGTGCTTCGGCCAAGCGCATCACGGCCGTCTGCCCAAACTACGGCTACGCCCGACAAGATCGAAAGTCAACTGGCCGCGAACCGATCACCGCGAAGTTGCTCGCCGACATGCTCCAGACCGCCGGCGCCGACCGCGTGTTGGCCGTCGACCTGCACTCTGGTCAAATCCAAGGTTTCTTTAACGTGCCGGTGGACCACCTCACCGCCGCCCCGGTGCTCGAGGAGTACCTCAAGGCCCACACCAAGACCCAAGACCTCGTCGTCGTGGCTCCCGACGCCGGTCGCGTGAAGGTCGCGGAGCGCTACGCCCAGCACCTCGGCTGTGATCTGGCCCTGGTGCACAAGACTCGCCCTCGCGGCACCGCCAACGTGGCCGTAGCCCGTGACGTCGTTGGTGACGTGGCCGGACGCCACTGCATCCTGATTGACGACATGATCGATACGGCCGGCACGATTTTGGCTGCCGCCGAACTACTCAAGGCCCAAGGGGCCGGTGAAATCTGGGTGATGGCAACCCACGCCGTCTTCTCACCTCCGGCTATAGAACGGCTCATGGCCGCGCCCGTCTCACGCGTGGTCGTTACCGATACGTTGCCGTTGCCCGAAGATCGCCGTTTCCCCAAGCTTGAAGTTCTGAGCGTGGCACCCCTGGTCGCTCGGGCCATCATGGCGGTCTTTTCGGACGATTCCGTCTCGGAAATCTTCGGCGGCGAGAATTTGGCCTAGGCCAACGGGGCCCTCGGCGGCCTCGGCTAAACTGTTCCTCCGGTGCAAGCCACGGGTTTGCCCACCGTTTTTTCTATAAGGAGTCCCCATGTCGCAGGTCACGTTGAGCGCTCTGTCTGAGCGCGTTCAGGGCAGTCGTAATGTTCGTCGTCTTCGCATCGCCGGTTCCATCCCCGGTGTTGTCTACGGCCAGGGTGTTACCCCCGTACCCGTTTCGGTTGACGCCAAGGAGTTCCGTACTTCCGTCTCCGGCGAACTCGGCCTTAACACCGTCATCAACCTTGAAACGCCCGCCGGCAAGTTCACCTGCATGGCCCGCGAAATTCAGCGTCACCCCGTACGTGGCACCGTTCAGCACATTGACTTTCAGGTCATCGACACCAAGGCCGGCGTAAAAGTCGAAGTGCCGATTCACGTCGTCGGTGATGCCGTCGAAGTTCGCCACGCGGACTACGAAGTCAACCAGATGGCCTTCTCCGTTGTTGTTAACGCCATGCCGGACAAGATTCCTTCGTTCATCACGGTCGACATTTCTGACCTCAAGGTCGGTGACACCATTCGCGTCGGTGACCTGACGTTGCCTGAAGGTGTAGTGGCTCACGACGCGACCGTTGGTCTCGTCGGTACCCGCGCCGGACGTGCGGCCAAGACCGCCGGTAACGCCACCGCCGCAGCCGAATAGTCGGTCGTGGCGCTCCGGCGTCCGCGCACTGGCGAGCCCCGTCGGGGGAGTGCGAGCACTCTTCTCATCGTCGGTCTGGCTAACCCCGGTACTAAGTACGAGGGATCGCGACACAACATTGGTGGTGACGCCGTTCGCCTCGTCGCGCAACGCCGTAATGCCACGTTTCAAATCGAGCGTCGTCAACGAGCCGAGACCTGCTC
>JBAXMO010000092.1:0-5219 GCA_037134255.1 Actinomycetes bacterium
GTTCTAGTTTGCCTTACGTTCTTACGCGTTTAGGTCAATTGACGTGAGGTCGGGACCAACCACGAGATTGCCGGAAAAATGCTCCTTGGCAGCGGCGGCCCACTCGACTTCGCCGCCGGGTGGTGGTGCCGGCACGTAGTGGGTCAAGATCAAGTGCTTGATGCCGGCGCGTTGCGCCGTTTGGGCGGCCTGCTCCACCGTTGAGTGGTAGTCCAAGATGTCCTGGAGGCGAGCCATGGGAATCATTTTCACGATGTCCTCGCGCAGCACGGTCTGGACGTAAGCGTCGGCGCCGACGAGTAGTTCGTCGAGAGAATCACATGGAATGCCGTCGCCAGCCATGACGACATCGTGGACACCATCAGAGATGCGAAAGGCCACAGAAGGGTGAACGGGACGGTGATCGGTCTCGCCAACTTTTACGCTCAAAGTCCCCACGGTGAAGACGTCACCGGGAGCCACTTCCACCACGTTCAATCGCGGGGCGGCATTGAGGTCGTCGTGGTGCGTTATTCGGTAGTGAATGTCTTCTTCCAGCATCTCGAGGATGTGCTGAACCATCTTGATCGTCCCGGGTGGCCCCCAAATGGAAAGTGGGACGTCGGAGTCGGGCTGCGACATGATCCAGTACGAAGTAATGATGTCGTTGAGGTCACAGATGTGATCACTGTGCAGGTGGGTCAACAAGACGCCGGTCAGCATGGGTGGGAAATAACCCGCCCCCACTAGTCGCGTCACAACGCCACGGCCGGCATCAATGAGCAGGGCTGATCCGTCAGAGCTGACCAACGAACTAGGGCCAGCGCGATTCGGATCGGGGATTGGTGACCCGGTACCAAGCAGTGTGATCTTCATATGACTCCTCTATCTGGCGCTGAGGTTAGGCGAACCATTCTCCTAGGGTGGTTACGTGTGGAATTTGCAGTCTCGCCATCTCTACCTCTGCGTCGGTATTCGCTCCGACATGAGCACCTTCCTGCCCGCAGTCCTTCGCGGGGGCGTCGACATCGTCCAACTGCGCGAAAAGTACGCCGATCGTGACGCTCAACGCGTAGCTGCTCGTGAGATGCGGGCCATGTGCCAGGAGTTCAACGTGCCATTCATCATGAACGACGACCCCGAGCTCGCCCTCGAAGTGGCCGCCGATGGTGTCCATGTTGGGCAAGACGATGTCACCGTCGAGCACTGTCGGAATGTTTTAGGCGAACAGGCCATTGTGGGCATCTCGACCCACGCGGACGATGAGTTTGCCAATGCCCTGCCACTGGCCGTTTCGTACCGTTCGGCCGGACCAATCGTTGCAACCCCCACCAAGCGGGAACGAATCCCGACGGGAGTCGAGTACGCCATGCGCTGCCAGAGCCTCAGCACCGACCCAGTCTTTGTCACCGGAGGCGTTGACGCGGATGCACTCCCCAACCTCCTCGGTCACGGGCTTCGCCACTTTGTGGTGGTACGGGCCTTAACCGATGCACCCAATCCCGAGGCAACAGCCCGGGAGTTGGCCCGGATCATTAGCGCCGCGATTTAGTGGCGGTCTAGCCAACCGAGCAGAGTGGCGACCATGCGTGGATCGGCTCGCAAGGTGTGACCCGCTCCTTGAATAATTCGTAGTTCGGCATGTTCCTCCGCGGCGGCGTAGAGATCTCTCGCGTTCGTGACGGGCACCTCGAGGTCTTCGGCGCCGTGGCCGATCAGTAGTCGCCGTGGAGGGATCTTGGCAATCGATCCCAGCGGATCGAGCTGCAGAACGTCACGTATCAGTTCATCGGCTTCGAGCAGTTGCTGTCCACTTTGAACGACACCAGCTCGATTGATCTGAGCTCGAAATTTTGCCGCTTCGCCGCACCATTCATCCAGATGAGCCGAGGTAGCGAAGGTCGCCACACCTCGGATGCGCTCATCGTGGGCAGCTAGGCGAAGGGCAACGTTGCCTCCCAAGCCAAATGCGGCGCAGGCGATGGGGTGTTCTTCTTCGGACAATCGGTCGACGATTGTCGTCAAGTCGGCCAGCCACTGAGTACCCGAGAATGTTCCGGTGCTCGCACCAACGCCGGACATTGTTCCGGTGGCCACGAGCCAGCCCGATTCGTGGGCGAGGTGTTCTCCCAGTTCCGGCAACATGCCTGCGGCAGTTCGGCCCATGCCGAGTGCCCGTGGCAGGCCGTGAAGAAGTATGAGTGTTCTCTCGACCGGTGTGCGACTTTCGGACTGAAAGACGTGAAGATCGAGCTCTGATTCCCCGCTGGCGAGACGTTCGTGCAACTGCACGAAAATCAGATACCGAGCAGTTGCGCCAGAATCTCGCGGTGGTACGCAGGGTCACCGAGCAGCAGTTCGCTGCTCTTTGCCCGCTTGAAGTAGAGGTGCGCGTGGTGCTCCCACGTGAAACCAATACCACCGTGGATTTGAATATTCTCACCGGCACAGTGGAAGTAGGCCTCTGAGCAGTACGACTTCGCCAAGCTGGCCGCAACGGCGAGGTCGTCACTGTTTTCCTGCGAGCAGTAGGCGGCGTAGTACGCGGCTGACTTGGCGGACTCAACTTCGAGCAGCATGTCTGCGGCCTTGTGCTTGATGGCCTGGAACGAACCGATGGGGCGACCGAACTGGACGCGCTCCTTGGCGTACGCCACGGCGTTGTCGAGGACGCGCTGGCTTCCGCCAACCTGCTCGGCCGCCAAGAGAGCAGCGGCCTTTTGCAGGGCAACCTTCAAACCAGCCTCGGCACCACCGTCGGTACCAATGAGACGGGCGGGGGTGTTGACGAATTCGAGGCGGCTCTGCTTACGCGTCTGGTCCATGGTGGGCAACGCGGTCCGAGTCAACCCAGCAGCATCGCCAGCCACAGCAAAGAGTGAGAGGCCCTTGGCAGTCTTAGCCGAGACCAAGATCAGCGAGGCGGTGCTGCCATCGATGACGTAGTTCTTTACACCATTGATGGTGTAGCTGTCACCGGAGCCACTTGCGGTGGTCGAGGTGTCGGCAACAACCCAGCTACCAGCATCGTCGTTGAGGGCCAGTGTGGCGATCGTCTCGCCCTCGGCGATGCCGGAGAGGTAGTCGGCCTTGGCCTTGTCGTCGCCCGACTCGAGCAACGCGTTAGCGGCGAGGGCAACGGTGGAGAAGTAGGGAGCGCAGAGTAGTGCTGCACCCATCTCTTCGAAGACGACGTACTGCTCGACGGGACCAAAGCCTTGGCCGCCGAACTCTTCGGGAATACCGAGGGCCTGAAGTCCGAGCTCTTCAGCCATTTGCTTCCATACGGACTTGTCGTAGCCGTCGGCGGTCGCCATCTGCTCACGAACGGAAGTCTCGGGAGACTTGTCATCAAGGAATCGACGGACCATCTTTCGTAGTTCGTCTTGCTCTTCGCTGAATCCAAAGTTCATGGCGTTTCCCTTTTCTTCGTATCTTTCGTCACTGAACGACTTATTGAGAATAGCGAATCTTCGGGCACCTGAAATCGCCCTAAAGGAAGGCCTTTTTGGGGCGGTGTCCAACACCCTCGCCTCCCAGGTGGCAGTCTGTACCCATGAATAATGTCGATTTAGTCTGGTCCGACGCGACGGCCGAAGTCCACCGATTTGTCGTCGGACCCGTAGAAAACAACGTCTACGTGGTTCGGTGCCGCCAAACGGGCGAGGCGCTCTTGATCGATGCAGCCAACGAACACGAACGCCTGCTCGATATTGCCCGCGCTCTGGGAGTCCAAAAAGTCGTAGAAACCCATGGTCACTGGGACCACATCCAGGCCGTCGAGGCCGTACGTGAGGCCGGTATTGATGTCTGGGTCCGCCACGAAGACGCGGCCATGTTGCCGAGCTACGACGCCCTCCTCGAAGACGACGCCGTTTTATCGGTGGGGGCACTTCGCATGCGGACACTCCACACTCCCGGCCACACCCCGGGATCCATCTGCTTTTCGCTCGAAAACACTCCAGTTCTCTTCACCGGCGACACACTCTTTCCCGGGGGACCGGGCAACGCCACCTTCGAAGGCGGCGACTTCCCGACCATCATCCAATCCATAGAAAATCGCATCTTTCGGGCTTTCGATGGCGAGACCTTGATTTGGCCCGGGCACGGGGCTCCAAGTACCGTCGGAACTGAATCACCCTCGCTGGATACCTGGGTGGCCCGCGGCTGGTAGCCGGAGGGGTATTTCACACACGGCGGTAGGCTTTAACCGTGACCGCTCCCCTCTTAGAACTCCAGAATCTCCACGTTGTAGCCGAAGAGTCACAAATTCTCCGTGGAGTGAACCTCACTATCAACGCCGGCGAGGTTCACGCCTTGATGGGCCCCAACGGAGCCGGGAAGTCAACCCTCTCCAACGTCATTATGGGCCACCCCGGTTACACCATCACCGAAGTACGGGTCCTGCTCAATGGTGAGGACATCGCCACTTGGACCGCCGATGCGCGGGCCCGGGCCGGGATCTTCTTGGCTTTTCAGTATCCAGAAGCCATCAGCGGCGTCTCGGTCATCCAATTTCTTCGTCAAGCAGTCGCAGCCCGGAAGGGTCTCGATGAGCTGAGCGTTCTGGAGGTCCGCATGGACCTCATGGAATGGATGGATCGACTCGGTATGGAGAGCACCTTCGCCGAGCGTCACCTCAACGAAGGCTTCTCCGGTGGCGAGCGCAAGCGTAACGAAGTGCTCCAGATGGCCCTCCTCGAGCCCATTGTGGCCCTGCTGGATGAGACCGACTCCGGCCTCGACATCGACGCGCTTCGCGTCGTGGCCAACGGTGTTCGCACCGTCAAGGCGGCGCATCCGGAAATGGGTGTCATCCTCGTAACCCACTACGTCAAACTCCTCGATGAACTGAAGCCCGATCACGTGCACGTCTTGATTGACGGCGAAATTGTTCATTCCGGAGACGCCACCGTGGCTGACACCATCGAGCGTGAGGGATACGAGCCCTTCCGACTGGTGAAGAGTTGAGTTTCTTTCTCCCGTCCCAGGTCCGCAGTGATATCCCACTGCTGCGTCGGGAGGTCCATGAGCAACCCATTGTCTACCTCGACACGGCCGCCACCGCACTAACACCGCGCATTGTTATCGAGTCAATGCAGCGCTACTACGAGACGTACCACTCCAATGTTCACCGAGCGGTCTACGTCACCGCCGCCGAGGCCACTGAGGCCTACGAAAATGCGCGTATTGCCATTGGGCGCTTCATCAGTGCCCCGCATCCAGCGGATGAACTCATC
>JBAXMO010000093.1:0-5095 GCA_037134255.1 Actinomycetes bacterium
CAATTGTGACGTCACCATTGTCAATTAGTCGAACACCCTGCACCACGCCAGCCAACAGTACGCGGGCCGTTCCTTCGTAGTGGTCGTCGATCGGATTGAGAAGGAGTGGTTCGACTACTTCGGCGTAGGCCACCTCGATACCGGACGCCTCGAGCGCAGAACGAACCGCGGCCCGAGCGTCGCGGGCAGTCCGAGGCGCATCGACTACTGCTCGCAGTGCTCGTGAAAACCCCAACGCGACTCGTCGTCCTTCACCGTCGAGTTGCACGTTGCGACTCGAGAGGGCCAAACCGTCTTCGTCGCGGACTATAGGACAGCCCACAATCGTCATGCCGAGCGAGAGGTCTTCATTGAGGCGACGCACCATGGCCAGTTGCTGAAAGTCCTTCTCTCCGAAGTAGGCCCGGGCGGGGCCGGTGATGGCAAAAAGTTTGGTAACGACACTGGCCACACCGTCAAAGTGTCCGGGTCGACCCGCACCCTCAAAGAGCTCGGTCACCCCAGTAACCGACACGGTGGTCGCCGTGGTAGCGGGAGTCGTCGGCCACATCTCGTGCACACTGGGAGTCACGACGGCGGCCGTACCCCAGGCCTCGCAGTTCGCCAAGTCGGCCGCTTCATTACGGGGATAGGCCGCGAGGTCCTGGGTGTCGTTGAACTGACGGGGATTAACAAAGATCGTGACGATAGGGACGGCGCCGTCGGCCACGGCACGGCGAATCAATGAGCCGTGACCTTCGTGGAGTGCGCCCATAGTCGGCACGAGCCCCACCGTTTGGCCGGCACTACGGAGCTGCGCGGCGTAGGCACGCCACTCTTCAATCGTGTGGATTTGAATCACCGCTACGACCGCGAACGGGTGCGCTGGGCCTCGCCCAGCGCCAGTGCTTCATTCGCCAATGCGACGTAGAGCGGACGAGCCTCGTCGGGCAGGGCGGCCAAGTGGGCATCGATCGTGGCCAAGTCTCCGCGTGAAGCGGGACCAGTGAGTGCCGCGAGTGTCCCCATGCTCGCCGCGTCTTCCAGTGCACTCTGGGCGAGGGGCAGGAAGTCTTCGAGAGACATTCCAATCCCGTTGGCCAATGCGCCCACTGAGTGGAGCAGAGTTACGAGATGATTCGCCGCGATACAGGCCGCTGCGTGGTACGCGACGCGATCCTCATCACGCAACGTGATGGGTCGGCCGCCAATGGCCAGAACGAGCTCGGTCGCGAGGGGATCACCGGCCACCGCAAAGACCGAACCGCTGAGGCGACGCTGACCAACGTCGCCATTGGGCAGGGCTACGAGGGGGTGCATCGACGCGACGCGGTCGTGGCCGTTTAAAACTTCCAGAGTGCGAGAACCGGCCACGTGCATAACAACAGCGTCGGTGCGAGGGAGCAGTGATGCGATGGTCTCGATCGCGTCATCAGGAACACAGAGCACAATGGCGTCGGCCGAAGGCACGGTGTGGAGTTCGTCGTGATGGCAGACGGTGACGTCGTACCCAGCCTGGTGGAAGGCTCCAGCGAGCGATGTTCCCGCTCGCCCGGCACCAATAATCACAATTCTCATACGAGCCCCGTTTCGTTCCAGCCCCGTGTGGGTGCCGTTCGTCGTTAGCGCAACGCGTCAAGTGTACCGAGTGACTCCACCCCACCACTAGCGGCTCGGTAGATGTCCTCCGGAACCAATTCCGGGGCCAGTTCACGCAGTGGCGCGAGAACAAACCGGCGCTCCCACATTCGGGGATGAGGCACGAGAATCTCGGGGTCGTCACTGGTGAGCTCGCCAACGAGCAGAACGTCAACGTCGAGCGTCCGGGGTCCCCAGCGAACATCACGAACCCGCTCCGCCATCGTCTCAGCCCGGCGCGCCCGCTCGAGTAACTCCCGAGGAGTCGCCGTGGTCTCTAACTCCACCACGATGTTCCAAAAATCATCTTGCGCCACACCACCCACGGGCTCGGTGGCGTAGACATTCGAAATCCTCATGGCGCCTCCACCTCGCACCGTCTCGAGTGCGTCGTAGAGGTGGCGACCACGATCGCCAATATTGCTACCGAGAGAGAGGAAGGCCCGAGCCATTACCGATCAAGGGTGCAGCGCACACCAACGGTGTCGACATCCTGCGGCACCGGCGGCCGCAACTTGCGAACCGTCACCGTCACGCCGGCAATTTCACTGTCGAAGTTCATGATTTCTTGTGCGGCGCGATAGACCAACGTCTCGAGCAGTTGAAACTTGCCCTCACTCGCGAGGCGCTGCACTAAATCAATAACGGCGGCGTAGTTACTCGTGGCGTGGATGTCATCGTTCAGGGCGGCCGTAGCGAAGGACCGCATGATGTCGATGTCGAACGTCAACGGCTGTTCGCGAAGTCGCTCTTCCGGCAAGATGCCCACAATGACCGAGCAGCGCAGTCCGCGAATTTCAATAGTGTCCGTCATAAGTACCTCGACTTTCGCACGACCGTGGTCGTGCCGCCAAGATTACGCCTCTTTGAGCGGGAGATTCTTGAGAATCTCGCGACCCTCAATGGCAATAGACCGGCGGAACAGGCGCTCCACCGAAGCAATCGCGATGGCGTCGCTGGCGACTCGACCGGTCCACAGCAGGTAGCCGGCGACGAGACCTAAGAGACGGTCGGAGACTTCGTCGCCGTGCAGCAAGATGACGTCGTCACGATTCATTGACTCACGGAGATCAACAAAACAGGCCCGAACGACCTCGTGCTCGTCGTTGTCATTCATGATGGGGTACGTCGCCGAAGCAAAGTGGTGCTCTTCGTAGGCCTCTTGATTCAGAGGTAGCGACAGGATGGAGACCATCCGCGTGAACTTGTGGTTCTTCAACCAGCGCAGTTCCTCGTCACGACGGACGCGACGGTGGACCAAGGTGGAGCCACCCGGGCGCTCGGCTACGGCCAACTTGTCCTTGAAAACCCAAGTGAAATTACGGGGTTCGATGCCCGCGGCCCACTTGCCCCTCACGCCACTACCTCGTCGGTTGGCATGGTCAACAGCTCTCGCAGTTGGACTGCCACGGCAACATCATGTACGCGAATCACATCAGCACCATAAAGGATTGACCACGCCTCCGTTGCAATGGATCCTTCCAGCCGGTCATCGACGTCGAGAAAATCAGGCGCCAGGGTGCCCAAGAAGCGCTTTCGACTCGTTCCGACGAAGAGTCCGCAGCGCAATTCATCACACAGGGCGCGAAAAACATCAAGGTGGGATAAAAGTTCAAGATTGTGTTCAGCCGTTTTGCCAAAGCCGATGCCCGGGTCCAACCAAAGTTGGGGCACCTTGACGGCTCGTGCTCGAAGCGCAAGAGCGCGCAACGCATCAGCTACTTCGCTCACGACGTCGTCGTAGTGAGGACGGTCCTGCATGGTGCGGCTATCGCCCTGGCGATGCATCCCGACGTACCCCACGCCAAGTTCACCAGCTAGTTCGACCAGCGTGGTCGAGACGTCATTAATGACGGTCGCGCCCGCCGCCACTGCCGCGCGGGCCACGGCCTCTTTTTGCGTATCGATACTCACTGGTCCCAACTGGGCCAAAGCGGTGACGATAGGAATCACACGAGCTAACTCATCGGTCTCACTGACGGGGTCGGCGCCGGGTCGGGTCGACTCGCCACCAACGTCAACGATGTCAACGCCCGCGTCAAAGAAGTCTCGGCCAGTGGCAATGGCGTGGGCCGTGGAGTCACTCCGGCCCCCGGGAAAAAAGGAGTCGGGAGTGATGTTGATGATGCCCATCACGGCGGGACTGCGAGTCATGGTTAGCGCCGCTGGTGAATGAAGTTGAGCGCTTCCGATCGCGACGCGGGATCACTTTGGAAAATACCTCGGACGGCGGAGGTCACCGTCGTAGCCCCCGGCTTCTTAACGCCGCGCATCGACATGCAAAAATGTTCGGCCTCGATTACCACGATTGATCCACGGGGGCTCAGTTCGCGCTCGAGGGCCTCCACGACCTGAGTGGTCATGCGTTCTTGAACTTGCAGGCGTCGGGCGTACCCCTCGACGAGGCGAGCGAGTTTGGAGAGGCCAGTGATACGACCTTCCTTGCCAGGAATGTAAGCGACGTGGGCGTGACCCATGAAGGGCACGAGGTGGTGTTCGCACAGCGAGGTGAAGGGAATGTCGCGGACCATCACCATTTCGTCGTGACCGGCCTCAAACGTGGTGCGCAGGTGCGCACCGGGGTCGGCCTCGATACCTTCGAAGAGCTCGACGTACATATTGGCTACTCGGCGAGGCGTTTCGAGGAGTCCGTCGCGATTGACGTCTTCGCCAATAGAGATAAGCAGCTCGCGGACGGCCGCTTGGATGCGGTCACGATCAATCATGAACCCTCCCCCTTGTAGGTGTAAATGCCATCGAGATTGCGATACCGCTCGGCCACGTCGAGGCCGTAGCCGACCACGAACGTCGAGGGAATCGTGAAGCCGACGTAGCGCAGCGACTGCTCCACCCGCTGTTCGCCCTCTTTCAGCAGGAGCGCGCAGACTTCGAGACTGGCGGGCTTGCGTGAACTGAGGTACTTACGCAAGTAGTTCAGGGTCAAACCGGAGTCCACGATGTCCTCGACGATAAGAACGTCGCGACCGGCAATGTCGGCCTCAAGGTCCTTGACGATGCGCACGACGCCAGAAGACTTGGTGGCGGCGCCATAGGAAGAGACGGCCATGAAATCAATGTCGACGGCGAGAGGAATCGCACGCATTAAATCGCTCATGAAGGTGACGGCGCCCTTAAGAACACAGACGAGTAGTGGAGGGTTACCGGCGTAGTCCCGGGCAATTTGTTGGCCCAGTTCGGCCGTACGGTGCTGGATTTGTCGGGAAGACAACACGACACCCGCGAGGTCCTCTCCCGTCCAGGCAAGATGACTTGGAATTTGCTCGGAGGCGCTCACGGCAACACAGGGTAGTGGTAGTTCTTCACGCCAGATAAAGAAACTGGTCTTTACGGGCAACCCGTCGGCCACCGCTGACTTCCGTCGCCACTACTTCACCACGAATCACTCGCAGGACCCGCTCGACTTCATCTAGTGACGGGGCGTGGGTGCCGTCCGGGTCATTGGTCGTTAGGTGCTGAC
>JBAXMO010000094.1:0-5093 GCA_037134255.1 Actinomycetes bacterium
CACCATCAACGACCGCGTCATGGCTTCCCCCGGAGCGACCGGCCACCACGGGAATGCCACAAGCCGCGGCTTCGACAAAAACGATGCCAAAGCCTTCCTGCTCGAGTCCCATCCAACGGCTGCGACAGGCCATGACCATGAGGTCACTCGCCGCGAGCCAACCGGGCAGGGCCTCGTCGCTCACTCGACCGAGAAAGACCACTGGGGCGTCAAGGGTTTTAGCCAGACGCTCTAAGCGAGCACGATCACGACCCGAACCACCGATAGCGACCTCCAGGTTGGGAATTGCGTCCCTGACGAGCGCGGCCGCCCGGATGAGGACATCCATACCCTTACGGGGAACGAGCCGAGAGTACGAAGCAATGAGAAAACTCTCTTCGCTAAGTCCGAGCTCTCGACGAATCGCAGCGTGAGTCTCGGGTGGCTGGGGCACGAAGCGATCGGTATCAACGCCAGGTGGTACTTGCACAATGGGCGCTAAGCGCTCTTTGGCATTACGCAACGCCTCGGCCTCGGGATAGCTTCCAGAACTCACGGCCACGGCCGCACGCCGCAAGACGAAACGCAGAGTGCCGGCCAAAATGGGTAGGCGCCCGGGAATCGCTACCTCCGCCCCGTGCAAGATGACGCCAAAGGGCCGACCGAGAAAGGGGCCGAGTACGCCTAGAGGCCAGGCGGGGTCGAGAAGGACCATGTCGGGGTCATGCCGTTTCACGGCGTCGCGAATCTGCCAGAGAACGCGGGGGGTGGGAAAAAAGAGGAGCGACTGGCGAACCCGTTCGATCACGACATCACTCGTCGCATCGAACTCTTTCGCCCCGGAGTCAGAGGTGGCTGTGAGGACAATGGCGCGATCTGCGGGCAGGCGGCGCCAAAGCTCATGGAGGTAGACCTGAATACCGCCGGTCTTGGGTAAGTAGTCGTTCGTTACGAGGAGGTGCGTGGGCACATCGTTACGCTACTGACCTTTTCTAACGACCAAGTACTACTCAGCCACCAAAGAGAATGAGCAGGCTTACGAACGGCCACATGACAAGATTGGCGATTACGAGTTGAACGGCAAGGCGGTTGCGCCTCGGGGCCGCGCGATACGTCGCCCTCATTTGTCGATTGATTTCAAGAAGTCGAGCGATTTGTTCTTCGCGAGGATGTTGCCTAAGAGCCACGTCGGATGTCCTTCGTTGAGCGGAGTTCGACAAACTTTAACGAAGGAACGAGTCCTTCGCTGGAGAGCAACTCGGCCACGGCCAATTCGGAACCCGTCATGGTGAGTTGGTCGGGTGTTTCACCAATCACGTAACTCACCAGACAGTCGTCGCAGTCCGGGGTGGACTGGCGAATGCAGTCTGAGCAGCTAATCGAAAGCTCAATAGATCGTTTCATGTCATCTCCTAATCGGTGGTCCGCCCATAATGGTCGTGACCTGTGACATCAAAACTCTGAGATCTCCCTAGCGACTTGTTCCGGGGCAAAAACAACGCCTTCGGTCACTACGTTCAGTGGCGAACCATCGAGAGCCACGAAGAACGGGGCTGAAGCAATTTCAAGGGCGTCCAGTAATTCTGGTGCAAGCCAGACCGGGCGCTGGTCGGCTGCAGTCGGCATGGAGTCACGCGTCACAACAATGAGACGCCAGTCAGAAAATTCAATCGAGAGGTCCTCTACGAAGGGCCGACAACCATCGCAGTTCGACTTCACCGCCACGATCAGCGTGCGAGGTTCAAGGGTGAGGACGTGCGTAACTCCGGCCGAGTCAGTCAGGTGAGCCGCAGTGGGCGCCGGGCGCCGGCGCGGAGAATCAATCGAGCGAAGGCCCACGCTTAGGCCGTGGCCTCATCGATGACTTCGACCGAACGGCCGTGACCACACCAACGACAGTCCACCGACTCAACGGTGTGCCGGACGACTTCGGGGCTTTCAATTGTGAGTTCGCCACCCACGGTGAAGTGATGAAAGGCACGAACGGTTGTGGTCTCGACAACGTCGAAACGGGTCAAGTTGCCGCAGGCGTTGCAGCGATAGCGAATAGTCATCCCCGTACGGTATCGGGAAGACGAGATATGTCAGCCGAATTGCCACGTCGCCCAATTATCAGCCCCTAACATCGCTCGATGCGCCGGTGGATATTTGCGACATTCGTGATGGCCGCGTCGTGGATTTTGACCACCCCTGCCAGCTGGGCCGCACGAGCACACGTCGAAGGTGTTGGTCTATGCACCTCCTCTAATCCGCCGTATCCCTTCCATGGATCATGTGGCACCTTTAATAATCAGAACACCTACTACGGCTCCTACGGACTGGCGTTTCCGAGCCCTGGAGGATGGGGCTTTTGCGCCCACGAGGCTGGTCGCGGGGGCTGGTATCCGGCACCGGGTTACAACTACACACTCGGCAGCGCACCTAACGGCATCACGACGACAAATCTCAGCGCGCTGGGCTGGACCATATCGGAAGCCCAGCGACTTGGCTGGTGGGTGAGTGGCAACGGGGCGGCCTTTAACGCCGACGACGTCGCCGTGGCCGGCAAACTCCTCTACGACAATGTGGCGTGGGGCACCTCGCTCCCCTCGCTCTCGGGTCAACTCGGCCGAGCTCTCACCGCCCTGCGCCAACTCTTCACGACGGGACAGAGCATCACGGCCACGCCGAACCTCAAGGTCACGCTGAACGGGGGTGGTTCCACGATCTATACCAGCGGCACTCTCACGGTGCGGGTCGCCGTACCGGGCAACAACAACCCGGTAGCCAATCAAGTTGTCAAAGTGACCTTGACAGGAGCAATCTCCGACACGTCCGGTACGACCATTCAGTGGGTCACAACAGATGCCAGCGGCAATGCCACAGTTAACTTTTCCGTGCCGTCCCAGTTGCCCGGTGCCGTCGGAGTCAGCGTCTCGACATCGCTGGCCGCTCCCGGCATGCTCTTTTACAACCCCACCATGTTCACCAACGACGCCCAGACTTTGGCGTCGGCTAGGAATCCCGTTGCGGCCAACGACTCCCTCTCGCTGACGGCATTGGGTCCGCCAACGGGGACGCTGCAGATTCTCAAATCGGTCGATGATGCGGCCTACTATCCCGCCACTGGCGCCGTATTCCAAGTCATAGATGCAACCAATACGGTCGTCGATACTTTGACGGTCGATGCGACGGGCTATTCCAACAAATCGATTGACCTCCAGTTCGGTGAGTACACGCTGCGTGAACTGACTCCACCAACGCACTACGGCACGATGAGCGATAAAACCGTCACCGTGGTGGCCGGAGTCGACTCGGTAATTTCTGTCGGTCCGAGTGACGGCGATGTCATAGACCGTTCGATTGTGACCCTTCAAAAAACAGACAGCACGACGGGCCTCGCCCTCGAGGGAGCCACGTTCACGCTGGTCTACGACACGTTGAATGGCGGCGTTGCGGATGGGACGCCGCTGAGCTGCGTTACCGACTCTCTAGGCCAGTGCACCTGGAGCGACCTGCTGCCCGGGAACTACTTCGTCACCGAGACGGACGCCCCCGTGAACTACCTCACCCCCGCTAGTGGCAACTGGGTCACGCTCACGCCCGGCGAAACAGTCACCCTGAGTTATGAGAACGACCCCGTTATGGTCACGTTGACGATACGTAAGTTCAACGCCGCCCAGACAAGTCAGGCCGTTCCAAACACGATTTACGATCTCTACGTCTACGGTCCAGTCACCTTCCCCCTACCGGCGTCGATTCCCCTTGATGCCCCGACTTACCCTGGACTCTCCTTTTTTCAGCGAGGCGTTACTGACGCCACGGGGCGTCTGACCTTCACGGTGCGGGCGGGCTATCGCTGGTGCGTCCACGAGGTCTGGGTCCCAAAGGACTACGTCATTGACCCGGCGCTGCACTGCACGCTGACTTCCCAACTCCAGCTGGTGCCGAGACTGGCGCTCGCTGACCACCGTTCGAAGATTCGTCTCGAGCTCTATAAATTCGCGAGTGGATCAACTGACCAGGGTGTCCCGAAGGCCTATTACGCCCTCTACGTTCGTGGTCAATTCCCCCAGGGGTTTACACCCGCTCCGGTGCCGAGCAATCTGGTGGTGCCGACCGGCATGACACTGTGGGCCATCGCGAAGACCAATCGTGTGGGTCAGTTGGGTTTTTCAGTTCCAAGTGGTCATACCTGGTGCGTCCAGGAGCTTTCGGCCCCATCCGACTATCTACTCGACCCGGTCGTGCACTGCACCAGCGAAAATCTCACGCAGTCGTCCCCGACCAGCGTGACGCACATCGCGGTTGCCGAAGTGCTGGCGACTACGGGAGGCACGTGGCGTTCTGGTCTACTGGGCGGCCTAATAATTCTTCTGGGACTCGTGATCTGGGCGGCAAGTCGACGAATCAACTAGACGTTGCGAAGTTGATGAGCGGCCATATCGAAGTAGGCCTCCATCTCCAAGAAGTCGGCTTCGCTCACTGTGCCGCGAACTTCGTCTAACGCACAGTTCATGGCGACCAACCAAGCATCACGGGCCCGCTTGGTAATCCGAAACGGCGTGTGTCGCATCCGCAGTCGGGGGTGGCCGCGTTGCTCCATGTAGTCCGCTGGGCCGCCGAAGTACTGGGCGATAAAGAGGGCCAACCAGCGAATGGAATCGTCGAGGTCTTCGGGGTACATCGGCCGCAACAGCTCGTCTTGTTCGACGTAGCGATAAAAGGCCGATACCAAGCGGTCAAAGAAGGGCTGCCCCCCTACGCGCTCGTACAAGATCTCGCTCACACCATCACGCTAGGGGTTGACAGCGTTTGACGTAAACTAAGAACTCGCATCACTGCGGGTGTAGCTCAATGGTAGAGCTCCAGCCTTCCAAGTTGGCCATGCGGGTTCGATTCCCGTCACCCGCTCTCATCGAGCGTTCCCGCTCCTCAGCTGTGTGCTTCGAGGTGCTCTTTCATCAGGCTCAAGGTCCGATGAATCGAAGTGCGAGTAAAACCTTCGCGGTCCTTCACGACCAAACCCGAGAAGAGCGACATGACGCTGCTGCGATTGTCTTCCCAGGTCTCGGTGACCTTGGTGCCGGTGGCGGTCGCTTCCAGTAAGTACGTCCAGGTAGCCACTCCTATGC
>JBAXMO010000095.1:0-5009 GCA_037134255.1 Actinomycetes bacterium
AACGCCGTAATGCCACGTTTCAAATCGAGCGTCGTCAACGAGCCGAGACCTGCTCCTTTAGTTCTGCGCGGGGAATCGTGACGTTGTCTATCCCCACCACCTTCATGAATGAATCGGGAGCCTCGCTCCCGCCGCTCATGCGCCGTATTTCGATCACCGAGCCCGGCGTTGTCTTGGTAGTTCACGACGAACTAGACCTCGAGCCCGGACGTCTGCAGCTCAAAGTGGGCGGTGGTCTGGCCGGTCATAACGGACTTCGTTCCATTGCCGGGGTCTTGTCCTCGAATGAGTTTCCCCGCCTGCGCATTGGCATTGGTAAGCCCGAGCGCAAGGAGCAGGTGACCGACTGGGTGCTGCGCCGACCCACTGGGGCGATGCACGAATCACTCCTCATCGACACCAACGAAGCGGCCGACGCCCTCGAAGCCGTGATTGATTTTGGACTCGAAGAGGCCCAACGCCGGGTCAACGCGGCGCGTCGTGACTAAGGAGTCACCGGCGCTACGCACCCTGCTGCATCGTCTGACGCACGAAGTTCACCGTGATGCCCAAGAGGGATTTGTCGCGACGACCCCTCGTGGAGTAGCCCCCGTCGTAGCTCGCTTCGCCCTCGATCAAGAAATGGTGCTCGCCATCGTTCCTTCCCAGCGCGAGGCCGACGATCTCGCCGACGACGTGGCCGCGTGGCTCGGTGATGACGCCATGGTGGCCCAGTGGCCGGCGTGGGACATTGCCCCCTTCGAACGCGTCAGCCCCGATATTGCCGTCATGGGACGTCGGGCCGAACTGCGTGCGCGCCTCGCCGCTCCCCTCGGGGCACCTCGAGTAGTTGTCGCCACCGTTCGCTCTCTTTTGCAGATGTTGCCACCCGAGAACGACGCCCGTCACGTGGCCCTCGGGGGAGAGATTGATCGCGACGAGTTTGTTCGCTGGCTCGTCGATCACGGGTATCGCCGCGAACCCCAAGTGGAGCACCGCGGAGAAGTAGCGGTGCGCGGTGACATCATCGATGTCTGGCTCTCGCATCTCGAAACGCCAGTTCGCATCGAACTCTTTGGTGACGACGTCGAACGTATTGCGACCTTTGACATCCAGACCCAGCGCTCGCTCGAAAAGTTGAGCGACGTACCCGTACTGCCGGCTCGGGAGTGGCGACTTACCGCCGATCAGCGCGCAGCCGCCACCGCGGCTGCGGCCAGCCACCCCTTCGCGCGTGAGATCTTTGAGCAGTTAGCCGAAGGGGAGTCCTTTGACGGCATGGAGGGCTGGCTCTCGTGGTTCGCCACCGAGCGTCGGACGTTGCTCGACCTCGTGCCGGCCACGACCTCGATTGCCCTTATTGATCCCAGTCTCTTGCAACGTCGCGCCGAAGAGCTCCTCGACGAGGAACGAGAACTGGCCACGACTGTCGCCGAGACGTGGGAACTCGAAGAAGAAGCACCTCTCCTGCACTACGGCTGGGACGAGATCGTGTCGAGTGAGGTCGCCCTCACCATCACGGCGCACGAGATCACGTCGGCCACGCTCTCCTTTGCCGTCACCGATCCGCCCGTGGCTCAAGGTGACGTGGAGCGACTGGCTCGTCATCTAAAGAACCGCACGCCCTCGCTCGCCGTTATTACCGTCTCCTCGGCCGCCTCACGGGATCGACTAGCCGGACTGGCGGCCGATCAAGAACTCATGGTCGGCACGACCCCGGCCGAGTTCGACCTGGCCGACATTGTCTTTTTGCACGAACACCTGCCGCGCGGTCTCGACACCGGCGACATCATTGTCTGGAGTGAGGGCGACTTCACGGGACGTCGGGTGCAGCGTCGCCAACCCCGCGCTCGCACGCGCAACGTCGACGGCTTCTTTGACGATCTCGAGGTCGGTAGTTTTGTCGTCCATCGCAATATTGGTATTGCTCGTTACTCCGGTTCGAAGACTCGCACCATGGGCGAGACGACGCGCGACTACCTGGTCTTGGAGTTTCGCGGTCACGACCGACTCTTTCTGCCGACCGATCAGATTGATCTACTCACCCCCTACACCGGCGCGGCCAATCCCAACCTCTCGCGCATGGGTGGGGCCGAGTGGCAGCGCACGCGGAACAAGGCTCGCGTCGCGGCCAAGGGCATCGCCGATGAACTCGTCGAGCTCTACCGACTGCGGGCCGGAGCCAAGGGCTTCCAGTTCTCATCGGACACCCAGTGGCAGATCGAAATGGAAAACCTCTTCCCCTTTACCGAGACGCCAGATCAGCAGCGAGCCATCGATGAAGTGAAGGCCGATATGGAGTCCGATCGGCCGATGGACCGGCTGATCTGCGCCGACGTGGGATTTGGCAAGACCGAGATTGCCCTGCGAGCCGTATTTAAGGCCGTTCAGGATGGTAAGCAGGTGGCCCTGTTGGTGCCAACGACGTTGCTGGCCAGCCAACACTTCACGACCATGGTTGAACGGTTCGCGTCCTTCCCGGTGAAGGTGGCGATGCTCAGTCGATTCGTCACCGATCAAGAGGCCCGAGAGACCTTGGCCGGCCTGGCCGACGGCTCCGTGGACGTGGTCGTGGGTACCCACAAACTGCTCAATGAATCAATCAAGTACAAGGACCTCGGTCTCTTAGTTGTCGACGAAGAGCAGCGCTTCGGGGTCTCGCATAAGGACGCCATCAAGCGCATGTCCGTCGGCGTAGACGTCTTGACGTTGACGGCCAGTCCCATTCCTCGCACTCTGGAGTTAGCCCTCACGGGAATCCGGGACCTCTCCATGGTGACGACTCCGCCCACCGATCGCCAGCCGATTCTCACTCACGTTGGAGAACACGACGAGGGGGCCATCGTCGAGGCCATTCGTCGCGAGTTGCTGCGTGAGGGCCAGGTCTTCTACGTGCACAATCGCGTCTCAGATATTGAACAGGTCGCGAAGAAACTCACGTTGCTAGTGCCGGAAGCCCGCGTCGTCGTGGCCCACGCCCAGATGGATGAGGGTCAACTCGAGCAGATTGTCCAAGACTTCTGGGAGCAGCAGGCCGACGTTCTCGTCTGCACCACCATTGTGGAGTCGGGCATCGACATGCCGACCGTCAATACGCTCATTGTGGACCGGGCCGATCGTCTCGGTTTGGGACAGCTACACCAGTTGCGCGGCCGGGTGGGACGAGCCGGCGCCCGGGCCTACGCCTACCTCTTTCATCCCAGAGACATGGTGCTCTCCGAAACGGCCTACGAACGGCTGCGCTGCATTGGTGACAACACGGCGTTGGGTAGTGGCTTCAAGATCGCGATGCGCGACCTTGAGATTCGCGGCGCCGGCAACTTGCTCGGGCACGAACAGTCGGGCACGGTGGCCGAAGTGGGCTACGACCTCTACGTCCAACTAGTGGCCGAGGCGGTCAAGGAGGCCAAGGGTCTCCCGGTGGTGCCGCCATCGGCCGTCATTTTGCCCCGACTCGGTGTGGCCCACTTGCCGAACGACTACATCGATTCGGAAGATCAGCGTCTCGAGGCCTACCGTCGCCTCACGGCCGCGAGCGGCGACGAGGAACTCGACGATGTCGTGGCCGAATGGCGTGACCGCTTCGGTCCGTTACCTGCGGCGGCCGAAGGACTCTTGAAGGTGATGTCGTTGCGTATCGAGTGTCTAAAGAACGGCATCTCGGAGATCTCGACCCAGACCCAGGGTGATCGCACCATGGTTCGCTTCGTGGTGCACACCCTCGTACCCCACGTTCGTGAACGAGTAGCCCACCGTTACGGCACGCGGGCCTTTGACGAAACGGCCATGGAGCTCGTGGCCACCCTCGAAGGTCCACTGCTCACGGTCGAGCCCCTCACGCAGCTCGTACGTGAAATCTGGATGGCCGCCCCGTCAGTAGCATGACGCTGTGCGCCGCATCCTCGCTTCCCTAGTCCTGGCCGTGGTGGGAGTGCCCCTCCTCGCCATCAATTACGGCAACGCCGCGGTGACCGGGGGTCACTACTCGCTCAGCCGCTACGACTTCGCTCACGAAGTGAACGCCATCTCGACGAATGCGGCCATGGCCTGTTACGTGACCAATCTCTGGGGCGTCACCTTTGCTAGTGGTGCCGGTACCAACACCATCGACGAAACGACGATTACGGCCTGGGCCAACCTCCGTCTCGAGGGACTGGCCGAGATCACCTACGCCGAAGACCACTTCGGTCTCGTCTACAACTCGGACGTCTTGAGTAACGCCGCCACCAACCTGGAGGCCCAGATGGGCGCGGCCGCCAGCGCGAACGGGGCCGACTGCGCCTCGCTGGCGACCCCGCTAAACGCACTCGCCAGTCTTCCAACCTCCGTGGCGGCCTCACTACTCCAGGCCGAAGCGGCTAGTGAGTTGATGGCGTCGAAACTGCCGTCACGAATTGCCGAAACCGATGTTTCGTTGCAGGCTTTCTACCAAGGTCACCTCAGTGAGTATCAGCACATCTGCGCCAGTATTGCGTTGGTGCGCCC
Source organism: Actinomycetes bacterium (assembly GCA_037134255.1). Classification (GTDB taxonomy): domain Bacteria; phylum Actinomycetota; class Acidimicrobiia; order Acidimicrobiales; family RAAP-2; genus RAAP-2. The sequence continues at coordinate 4,465 of JBAXMO010000095.1, forward strand.
GAGCGACGTCGGGAGTTTCAGTGCCGACCAGGCTTCGGGTCTCTCGGTGGCGGTGCTGGCGGCGAAGTACTCCCAGGACCCCTCGGCCACCGCCGGCGGTGCCTACGGTTGCTTTGATCCGAGCTCTAATGCCCGTGACCTCGTACGCGGCGTAGCGCTTAATGCTTTCGGCAACCCCCAGACGGTCACCGTGCAGGGCCAGCCCTACTCGCTCTACGTGGCGGCCACCTCGCGAACCCAGTTGTCCTTCGAGACGGTTGTGAGCCAAGTGCTCACCGATGTTCGCAACGTGAACTCGGGCTCTATTGAAGCGGCCAAGCAGGGCATCTACCAACGCGTCGGCGTTGACGTCAATCCACTGCTCGGTCGATTTGGTTCTGGTCAACAGGGCGTAGGCATCTACGCCCCCGTATCGCCAGCCACCACCAATGTCCCGAACGAGGGCACCGGGCTGGACGCCTCGACGGCGCTGCACTTTTAGTCCGTGGCTCGCCCGACCATTCGTGTCGTCGGACTCGGTCCCGGCGACGAACAGTGGCTCACCC
>JBAXMO010000096.1:0-4847 GCA_037134255.1 Actinomycetes bacterium
GGTAACTACGTTCCCCGCGTTGTCACTGAAGACAACATGGTTGGCACTGATCTGGCCACTGTTGTAGGTGACACCATCTTGGAATTTGAAGACGGTGACCTAGTGAAGGGCATTGTGGTCAAAATTGACCGCGATGAAGTGCTTCTTGACATCGGCTTTAAGTCCGAAGGTGTTATTCCCTCACGTGAACTCTCTATACGTAACGACGTTAATCCTTCTGAGATTGTGTCGATTGGTGAAGAGATTGAAGCTCTAGTCCTCCAGAAGGAAGACAAGGAGGGCCGTTTGGTCCTTTCTAAGAAGCGCGCCCAGTACGAGAAGGCTTGGGCCAACATCGAAGACCTCAAGAACCGCAACCAGGTCGTTTCTGGTCTCGTTATTGAGGTCGTTAAGGGTGGTCTAATCGTTGACATTGGTCTGCGAGGCTTCCTTCCCGCTTCACTCGTCGAGCAGCGTCGTGTTCGTGACCTCCAGCCCTACATCGGTAAGACCGTTGAGGCTCGAATCATCGAGCTCGACCGCAACCGTAACAACGTCGTACTTTCACGCCGTGCCTGGCTCGAAGAGAGCCAGAAGGAGCAACGTGGCGACTTCCTCACCAATCTCAAGCCCGGTGAGCGCCGTCGTGGCCACATTTCATCCGTGGTCAATTTCGGTGCATTCGTGGACCTTGGTGGTATGGACGGACTTATTCACGTTTCCGAGCTCAGCTGGAACCACATCGAGCACCCAAGCCAGGTTGTGGCAGTTGGTGACGAGGTCGAGGTTGAAGTCATGGAAGTTGACTACTCGAAGGAACGCATTAGCTTGTCGCTACGTAAGACACAGAGTGATCCATGGCAGGTCTTCGCTGACGGTCACGCGGTTAACCAGCTGGTCTACGGTCGAATCACCAAGCTCGTGCCGTTCGGTGTATTCGTCCAGGTGGGCGAGGGCATTGAAGGCCTCGTACACATCTCCGAAATCGCAGCTCACCATGTTGAGTCTCCGGACCAAGTTGTTGCCGTCGGTGAAGAGCTGTGGGTCAAGATCATCGAACTGGACACCCAGCGCCGTCGAATCAGCCTTTCCATCAAGGGCGCAGCTGACGGTGGAGAAGTGTCAGAGGAGTACCGTGAAGCCTTCGGGTCTCATGCGTATGACGCAGAAGGCAACTACATCGGTGGAATGAACTACGGCGAGTTCACGCCAGAGACTGAGGCTCAGGCCGCGTGGGCTGAGTTTGCAAAGGACGCTCCCGCAGTTGAAGGTGCAGCCGAGGCTGCACCAGCCGAAGAGGCGGCGACCGAAGAGGCTCCCGCCTCCGAATAGAGCGACAAAGAAAATGCCCCCCAACCCTAAGGTTGGGGGGCATTTTCTTATAACCAGTTATTGGTGTTCACCCACGAGTGGGTAGTGGCATGCAACTTGGTGTCCTGGTCCGACATCGCGCAACTTGGGCTCTTCGGCTGCGCACTTATCGGTGGCGAATGGGCATCTGGTTCGAAAGCGGCAACCACTTGGTGGGTTGAGAGGGCTTGGTGGCTCTCCGCTCAACGTGGCATGGTCCTGCACTAACTCAGGGTCAGCCTCAAGCGCGGCTCCCAATAGGAAGTCGGTGTACGGGTGTGCTGGCCTGTCGTACAGGGTGTCGCTGGGACCGATCTCGCAGAGCTTGCCGAGATACATGACGGCGACTCGGTCGGAGATGTTCTTCACAACCGCAAGGTCATGGGCGATAAAGAGCATGGTCAAGCCATACTCTTTCTTCAGATCCTCAAGAAGGTTGAGAATCTGAGCCTGAATTGATACGTCGAGAGCAGAGACAACTTCGTCGCAGATCAAAAGACGTGGCCGCATTGCGAGCGATCGTGCAATTGAGATGCGCTGGCATTGACCGCCGGAAAACTGACGCGCGTAGCGATTGCCATAGACGGCTGGATCAATGCCCACCTTATTTAGGAGATCAAAAACTATTGCGTCGCGCTCTTCGCCTTTGGCCGTCTTCCAGCAGTCCAGTGGTTCAGCAACGATATCTTTCACGCGTCGGCGTGGGTTGAGCGAGCTGATTGGGTCTTGGAAAATCATCTGCATTTTGCGGCGAAGGTTACGAGCTTCATCCTTTTTCATGCTCGTCAGCTCGGCGCCGTCCACGAAAATCTGACCACCAGTCGAAGGTACTATTTGCATTAGAGCTCTACCGGCCGTTGTCTTGCCGCAACCAGATTCTCCTACCAGACCTAGAGTCTCACCTTCGTGCAGGTCGAACGAAATGCCCGCGACGGCACTAACTCGTTGACGACCCTTGCGGAAAGTGACTTCGAGATCCTTGACGGATAAAACGACCTTCTTATTAGCCTCGGACATTGTCTTCTCCGAATTCTTTAATGGATCCTGTTTTAATATTTACGGATGATGTCTGGCCGTCTAGCGGGTTCCAGCAGGCGAAAAAGTGCCCATCTGTTCCGGTCGGCTCCAGCGCCGGCCTCTCCTGTGAGCACTGTTCGGTCGCTCGACTGCATCTTGGTGCGAAGGCACAACCCTCGGTCAGTTTGAGGAGGTTTGGAGGACGTCCAGGGATTGTCTGAAGTCGAGTGTGACTTGGGTTAGACACCCTAGGTGTCGATTCCAGGAGTGCCCTGGTGTAGGGCATTCGGTGGTCGCGAAATACATCCTTCGTAGTTCCCATCTCGACAATCCGTCCGGCATACATGACGATGATGCGGTCGGTACGCGTTGCGACGACACCAAGATCGTGGGTCACCAGAATCACACTCATTTTCATCTTGAGCTGCAACTCTTCGAGAAGATCAAGTATCTGAGCCTGAATCGTTACGTCAAGGCCAGTAGTGGGCTCGTCGGCGAGGAGAAGCGTGGGGTTGCACGCAAGAGCGATAGCAATCATCACTCGCTGGCGCATGCCTCCAGACAATTGGGTGGGGTATGCCTCGTAGCGCTCTTCTGGCGAAGGGATGCCGACCAACGTTAGCAATTCGATCGCTCGCGCCTTGGCCTCAGCTTTGTTCATACCCAAGCGCACTCGCAGCGATTCCCCAATCTGCTTACCAATTTTCGTGACGGGATTCAAGGACGTCATTGGGTCCTGGAAGATCATCGCGACTTTAGTGCCCCAGATGTCCCGCAAGTCGTCGTCGGTCGCACCAACAATCTGATGACCGTCGAGGAGAACCGATCCGCCTACTTCGACATTGGTACGTGGCTGGAGGCCCATGATGGTGCGGCTTAGAACCGTTTTTCCAGAACCTGATTCGCCAACGACACCCAAAGTCTCGTTGGTACCGAGTCGAAAGCTCACGCCTCCGACTGCGGGCAGCGGACCCCGCGCAGTGTTAAAAGTTGTCGTCAGATTGTCGACCACGAGCAGATCACTCGTGGGGGTCTGATTGATTGTGTAATTTTCTTGGCTCACAGCTTGACCTCAGTGACATCGAAGTAGGAACGTAGACGGTCTCCAACGAAGTTCAGCGCCAAAATGAAGAAGCACAGAATCGCCGACGGAAAGATAATCAAAGGCCAGTTCTGAGGTACGTCATTCAGTGACTGACGGGCATCATTGATCATGTTTCCCCAGGACGGTGCAATGTCTGGGGCAATCGAGAGCCCTAGAAATGCAAGGACGCCCTCGAGAGCGATAACTGTCGCTACGCCGAACAGGAGAAACGAGAGTCCTGTAGGGGCGACGTTTGGTAGAAGTTCGCGAAAGATGATTCGGCGGTCTTTGGCACCTTGTACCCGAGCTGCGGTGACGTATTCCTTGCTACCAGCACTCAACGCGGCGGCTCGCATGACGCGGTAGACCAGGGGAATTGAGGATATTCCAATTACAACGATGATTTTACCCAGCGACCGAGGAGTCCAAAAAGAGAGAACGGCGATGATGGCAATAATTGACGGGAAAGCCAGAAATGCGAACATCACCGAGGAGAGAATCACGTCCAGTTTTCCTCGTCGGTAGGCCGCCAACATCCCCAGTGGTCCGCCAATCCCAAAGGCGATTGCCATGGAGCCAATGCCGACACCGAGTGAGATACGAGAACCCCAAGCGAGACGCCCGAATATGTCTCTACCCAAATCATCAGTGCCCATCAAGTGGCCAAGTGACATTCCCATACCCGGGGAGCTGATCATCTCATTGGGATCCGGAATTGGAAGCAATGGTGCAAGTACTGCTACCAGCACGTTCAATGCGAGCCAGGTGACACAGACCCAAGTGAAGATGCCAATTGGCTCTTTTTTCTCGGGCTGTTCTACAACGGAATCAGCGGGGGCTATGGCAACTTCGTTATTAGTCACGGGCAATCCTTGGGTCAACGAGGGTAGTAATGAGATCAACTGCGAAGTTGATCACGATGACAGCTACGGCAACAACAAATACGGTGCTCTGGATCACTAAGTAATCCTGGAGGGTAATCGAGGCAATCAAGAGACTTCCGAGTCCAGGGATAGAGAGCAAGTATTGAACTACAAATCCTCCGGCGATCAAGCCGCCGATATTGATGCCCGCAGTACCCAGCAAGGCGATAGATGAGGGGCGAAATGCGTGCCGCCACATGATGCGCCGACGCGAAAGTCCCTTCGAGCGCGCCATGGTGATGTACTCCTCTTGGAGGGTTGCAATCAGGTCGGAACGTAGAACGCGGAAATAGACCACGAAGGAACCGATCGAGAGGGTCAGAGAAGGTATGAGGAGGCTCATGAGGTTACTTTTTAACGTGGTGAAGAAGTTCCCCGTTTGGCTAAACAGCCAACCCCATTCTGGAAAACGAACAAAACTAGCCGGACCGGTACCGGGTACGTGACCCTTAATCGCAATGATCAGAACCAGGTAGACGACAATGATGAACGAA
>JBAXMO010000097.1:0-4750 GCA_037134255.1 Actinomycetes bacterium
GCAATCGCCACACCACCGAGAGCAACTGGAACCTGTACGTAGTCGGCCAAGGTGCCCTTGGTTGAGTACGACTTAGCTGCAATGTCGGCAGCGGTCATTGGAACGTCGGAAGCACCGAAGTTCACGAGGTTCTGCATGATGGCGGCCTGGCCGGCACCCGAGCCACCAGCGCCGTAGGCGTTGACGGTGGCCTTGGAGTTACGAGCCGAGTACACCGGGAAGGCAGCGTTGAAGAAAGGCGTGTCAAACGTCGCACCAGAGGCGGTGACGGTTGCGGTCGCGCTGATCTTCGTGTCGTTCGCCAAGATCGTGTCAAGGGTGACCTTCTTGGCGGCGGCAACTGCCGGTACTGCGAACGAGGCCATGAGCCCTGCGGTGGCGACTGCCGTTGCGAGGGTGCCTCTTACTGTCATTTGCTTTTTCAACTTTCCTCCTAAAGAAAGAACTACTTAGAAGCTTCTGAGCCACCTTGGCCCTTCTGTCTTCACGTTGAAAGGTAAGGGTCGATAGTTATCTGAATGTGAACAAGGAGGTTGAGTGAGGTTAAATCTTCGGTACTTTTGGCCCCGCTAATGTGACCTCGTGATCATCCTGCTACCCCCCAGTGAAGGCAAGGAGCCAGGGGGCACAAGGGCCTGGCGGCCCGCCTCGGGGCGCTTCGGGCGGGCACTAGCAGGGGCACGGGAACCCGTTATTACGGCACTCCCCCTGACGGCGCCAGCGGCGCTAAAAGTGCGCGGGGCTACCGCCACGCAAGCCCAATTGGCCAATGCGTCGTTGGTCGGGAGCCCGGTATTAGCAGCCTCAGATCGGTACTCCGGAGTCGTCTACCAGGGCCTCGATTTCCCCACCTTGAATCCAGCCCAGCAGAGCGTCGCTCAAGACTCCATTGTCATCGTGTCGGGCCTCCTCGGACTCGCCGGTTTGGCCGATCCGATACCCGACTATCGCGCCCCCATGGACGCATCGCTCGAGGGCCTCGGCAAACTTGCCGCCTACTGGAAGCCGATCATCACTCCACTCCTCCAAAGGACCGCCAAGCGTGAGGCTGTGATTGATCTGTTAACGCAGGTCCATCGTTCGGCGGTTGAATCGGCCAGTGACAACTGGTTCACCGTTGACTTGGTGCACTCGGATATGTCGGGTGGTCACGCCGCCAAGTTCGCCAAGGGGCAGCTCGCTCGATGGCTTCTCGACCACGACATCACAGAACTACGGCGATGGAAGTTTCAAGGCTGGACGGCGAAGGTGCGCTAGTCGCAGCAGCTGTCACGCCACCCGCAGGTGGTGCACTTGAAGTGCGCGTGTTCGGGTGAGAGACCTCCGCCGCAGTGGGGGCACTCGTGAAAGACGCCGAAGCGATTGAGGCAGTCGACGGGTTCGGCGACGACAAGTGGATTGATGGCGTTTTCGGTCACCCACTATCGTCTCGCATTCAACGCGTTGCCGCGTGGATTTCTAGCCCTTTTGGGTGATTATGTAAAAACCCCAGGCCAAGGTGGCTGCAGCAGCACCGGCCGTGAGTAGCACTCCGAGTTGGCCCCGAGTCCAGGTCGCAGTCGGGGCCGAGGCTTTGCGTGCCCTAGACAGCGCGGCCAGACCGAGCGAGAAGTTGGCGATGCGGCCCTTACCAATCAATAGTGATTGCCCGAGAACGTAGCCGAAGCCTCGCCTTTCTTTCGGTGCAATTCTGAAGTAGAACTAGGGACATGAAGCGAGCGTTACATCAATGGACGACCGGTCTCTTAATCTGTTCAGTGGTTTCATGCGGCCTGGTTGCCGTAGCGAGTGCTGCAACGGCCGCAAGCGACGGGGCCGTCACTGCCGCAGTGGCGAGTGCCTTGAAGGTCACCAAGATGCCCGCCAAGACCACGCCGACCTTGGCACTTGCCAGCTCAGACTCTTTTGTGAAATTCGACTCCAAGTGCGCCAGTGCTAAGGGTGGCTGCACGTTCGGCAAGTTGAGTTCCAAGGATGTGATGTACGTCTTTGGCGACAGTCACGCCCAGCAGTGGCTACCGCCGCTGGTGGGAGCGTTCGGTGGCAAATACAAGATCGTCATCGTCTTTCGATACGAGTGTCAGCCAGCCGAAGTCGATGTCCAACCACCACCCGGACAGCCCACAGGCACCGGTTGCGCAACGTGGCGCGCGAGCGCCATCCAGACCATCGTGCGTGCCAAGCCCAAGGTCATCGTTGTGGCCGAGTCGACATTTCGCCTGAAGACCACTGATGGAGCGGTCATGAACACTGTCACGTGGAGCACGGGGCTCCTATCAGTCTTGACGCAACTCAAGGCCAGCGGCGCCAAGATGGTTCTCATTGGCGACAACCCGTCCTTTCAAATCAACCCCCTGGGCTGCCTCGCGCAGAATCAAACGAATCTCCAGAACTGCACCCGGAACCCCACCACTCAGCCCGCCGAGTATCAAATGCAGAGTGCGGCGGAAGCTAACGCGGCCAGCGTGAGTGGCATCGGCTATGTCGACACCACTAAATGGTTTTGCAAAGTCACGCCTACAACGACTTTGTGCCCCGCCGTAATCAACGGAATGATTCCCTACTTTGACTGGGCCCACATCACGTTGACATACTCGCTGTACTTGACCAACGTGCTCAAGACGGCCGTCACCAACAACCTTAAGTAGCGCCCCCGGCAGGACTTGAACCTGCAACCTAGTTCTTAGGAGGAACTTGCGCTACCAGTTGCGCCACAGGAGCTGATACTCCATTATCTCACGTAAAGGAAAATCTGGTGACGTGAGTGAAGGAGCACAGATAGAGGTCATTCGCCTCACCGGGAGCACCGAAAAGTACTGACTGGAGTGGCGATTCGGTCGCCACTCGACTGACGATTTCACCCGTACTGGTGCGCAGCAAGACAATTTGGTCAGCCCCCAGCAATGGATCAAAGTCATTCAGCATCACGAGATCGGACTCTGGGAACACCAGGGGGTGGCAGGCGTGATTGAGTTTGATCTGCCAAAGAAATGTGCCACCCGAATTTGCGTACCGATACGCCCGCACCACTCCGGCCGCGGAGTCGTAGCCGACCACAATCTTTTGCGTAGTGTCCACGGCCGGTGGATTGGCCACGATGCCACCGGGCGCATCGTTGACTTCATACTTCTCCACCTCGTAGGAGTCGAGGTGGACCCGCACAATCTGCTGGGGAGCGGTCGCAATCCCCTTCTCGAGGAGCGAGCCGTCAAAGGTTTCACTTCCCGCACCGTTATTCAAGAACCAAGCCGAGCCGTCGGCGATCACGGCATCCCAGCCGTAACCCTCGCCCGCTGATCGATACGGTGCTCGCTGGACCGAGCCAGACACGAAGGCCCCGTCGACGAAATCAATCCCCATGAATGATTCAACCCCGACCACGTAGGTGGTCTGGTTGTGGGCACTCAACCGCGCCACGGAGCCTTGACCGGTTTCGTAGCGATCCAAGATGCGTAGATCGTCAGGGTGGAGCGCCACCAACTCACACGATGCAGCCTCAAAGTGTGTGTCCATTCCCGGACGGGCCCCACCAAAGTTTTTGGTGACCAACGTGCCATCTTGCAAGACCACAAAGGAGTTATAGGGAGCGTGTTGTGGAAGCTCTTGATGAGCTTCAATCTCCAGTGACGGAGAGAGCCGATGGGCGTGCTGACCGAATACGACATAAATCGAACCATTGGCGTGAACGGCCAAGCCGCCGGGCCACGTCAAGCCGCCGGGCATGTCGACGGAGCGACGAATTGTCTCGAGGGTGAGCGAATCGAGTTGCTCCACCCAGCTGATTCCGTCGTCACCGCCGGTGTGACAGAGCAGATAGAGCTCGCCAGGATTTCGGAATACCACCATCGTCGAGGCGATGGCCAGCTTGGAAGTGAGTGTTGCTTCACCCGGGAGGATTGATCTAGCAACTTGTTGGCGCTCCGCACCCCCATCTTCGGCGGGCCAGTGGCTCGCCCAATAATTCGTCTGCATGCCCGAAGGCTACAGTCGCGAATTAGTTGTCGTAACCACCGGAGTACTCGTGCTCTTCTTCGTTCTCACGACCACCGTCATCTCCGCGATCATGAACAATCGTGGTTGGCGTAAACACGGGTTGTGGCGTAGTTGGCGTCGAGGCGGGAATCGTTGCCGAATCTTCGCTATCGGTGTAACGCACGTCACTCGTCGAGCCATTCGGCATCCCCTGAGGGGCCGGAGCGGAAAGCGTGGGAGCAGTCGTACTGGGAGCTGCGACCTGGGAGTTCACGTGTCCGCTGGCCACCACGGCGGCACCAGCGGCCAGGGCCGTTCCGGCCACGATGCTCAATGTCCAGGTGGTGAATGCCTTGATTTTGTCAGCCCACATTGTGGCCCCGCTTTCCTTGATACCTCAATGGTACGGAGAGAAAACAGGATTTAGAAGAGCGTTTACGGACTTCTTAGATTCCCAATGTGACTCAGAGTAAGGCGTTAGGGCAAAAATTTGTTGGTGAAGTAAGCCGAGGGCTTCTCCGCCTTCTCAATCTGCTTCACGTCAACCATGGCCCGAGCCAAGGTTGACCACTGGGCCTTGGTCTGAACAAAGAAAGCGCCGGACTTGTTCTTGAGCAGCGGAACCGTGAGTTTCCACGCCTGAACGTTGTAGGCGTGGGTGTAGCCACTGTCGGGGAAAGCCTTGTCGAAGTAACGCACAGCCTTGCCCTGGTTGTCAATCGACCACTGGGTGGCATCCTTCATCGCGGCCATGAAGGCCGTCACTGTCTTGCCGTGC
>JBAXMO010000098.1:0-4663 GCA_037134255.1 Actinomycetes bacterium
TCGGTGATGGTGCTCGACACTGAAGCGGCCCTGCAGGAGTACTTGAAGATCAATCTTCGGATTCCCATCGTGGCCAAACTCAGTGTGCTCGCCAATGCTCTGGACTTTTTGGCGAACGCCGCTCCCGGTGTGCGTGAGTTGCTCACCATCGGCAAGCTCTGCTACGAAGTTCGAGAAAAGCACTACGACGTCATCATCGCTGATTCGCCCGCCACTGGTCACATTGTCGGCTACCTAGCAGCTCCCGAGGCCATTAACTCCTTCGTTCGAGTGGGGCTCATTCGTAATCAGACCGACTGGATGGTCGACATCCTGCACGACCCGACCCAAACTGGCGTCGTGGCCGTTACGACCCCCGAAGAGATGCCCATCCTCGAGACCAAACAACTACTAGCCACCCTCGCATCCGAGACGAAGGTGGCCGTGGCCGCAGCGGTCATGAATCGCATGCCCGACATCGTTGGCCACGGTGCCACCTTGTCGGCCATCGACGCCATCGTTAATCAACGACCCGGCGTCTTTGCAACTGAGGCGATGCAGGGAATCGTGACGGCCAATCAACTCGCCGTCGCCCGCCGTCGCGAGGCTGAATTTCAGTTCGCCGCACTGCGAGAGGTCGTTGGTGGTGCGTTCCCCATCATCACCCAGCCCAACATTGCAGTCGTTCCCGAAGGATCAACGATGGCCCGAGAAGTGGCCAACTCGCTGAGTGAGGAGATCGCATGAGCACGCTGCGCGAATCCTTCGGTGACTGTCGCATCATTGTCACCTGCGGCCCGGGAGGCATTGGCAAGACCACCTCGGCGGCCGCTCTAGCCACGGCAATCGCGACTAATGAACCAATTAGTGTTTTAGTGCTCACTGTGGACCCGGCGCGCCGACTGGCGGACGCGCTGGGCGTGCCGGGAATTGGCAATGAACCACAGGTAGTTGAACTCTCGGGACCGGGCACGCTGAGTGTGGCCATGCTGGATCCGCGGGCCAGCTGGGATGCCCTGATTCGTCGCCAGGCGGCGGACGAAGCGACGGCCGAGCGGATTCTCCAGAACGTGCTCTACCAAAACATCACCCGACGCTTTGTGCAGAGTCACGACTACATCGCGATGGAGCGACTCCACGAACTGGTCGGTCGAGGTCAGTGGGATCTCATCGTGGTCGATACGCCGCCCACGCGTAACGCACTGGACTTCCTCGACGCACCGACCCGAATGGCCGACTTCTTCTCGTCTCGGTTCTTGAAGTGGATCATCGCCCCGACCCGCTCCAGCGTGACGAGTCTCGCGGCCAAGCCTCTGACCTATATCGCAGACAAGATTTTGGGTAACCAGTTTTTAACGGACATCACGGAGTTCTTCTTGCTTTTGAGTTCCCTCTACGAAGGGTTCGTGGAACGAGCTCGCGAAGTGGAGTCACTACTCGCCGAAGAGTCGACCAAGTTCCTCATCGTTTCGACCCCCGAACCGATCCCGATGCGTGAAGCCACCTTCTTCAACGAGGAGCTCCAGAAGCGATCCCTGCGTATTGGTGGCTGGCTCGTGAATCGCATGCTGCCGGCCTCCCTCAACCTCGCAGATACCACGACGGGTGTCGCCGTGCTGGCGCGTGAAGAGATGGCCACCGTCGCTGAGGCAATCGGAGTCGACGTCGCCACCATGGTTGCCGCCCGCGATCGAATGGTGGCCATTGCTGAGCAGTACACCATCGTGGCCGACCGGGAGCGAGTGCAACTCGCGACGTTGGCGGCTGGTGGCACCCCTGTATTCGGTGCCTTCACCGCCGAAGGGGAGATTGACACGCTCCTGGGGGTCACGCGTTTTGGACAACGGCTCTTGAGCGCCGAGCGTGTCCTAAAGTTCGATTAAGAACTTCAAGGAGTCGCCGTGATTGATTACCACCTTCACCTCTGGCCTCACTCCGAATCGTCCGTGTACTACCGGCTCGATCAGATCGCCGAATACTGCGAACGGGCCGCGGCTCAAGGGGTGACCGAGTTGGCACTCACCGAGCACTCGCACCGTTTCGTCGACGTCATGAACACGGTCGGCAACTTCTGGGAACGACAGGGCCACGAGCCCACAGCCCCCGCCATGGCGGACTATTTCGACTGGCACTCGCGTAACTCCATTGAGGAGTACGTCACGTTGGCGCAACGGGCTAAGGATGAAGGGCTGCCAGTCAAGATCGGACTCGAAGTCGACTACTTCCGCGGCCAGATGGATGTCGTGAGTGACCTGCTGGCCCAGTATCCCTTCGACGTGCTCATTGGCAGCGTCCACTGGCTCGGTACATGGCAGTTCGATGATTTAGACAATCCACTCCAGCAGGCCGAGTGGGACTCCCGGGGTCTCGAGTCGTGCTGGCGGGATTACACCACGGCCTTCGAAGAGTTGGCGGCCACCAAGTCCGTTGACGTAATGGCCCACCCTGATCTCATTAAGGTGGCCGGTCGCGTCGTCGACGATCCCTCTCCGTGGTGGGACGCCATGTCTCAAGCAGCCCTCAAGGCCGATGTCTCGATCGAGTGCTCGTCGGCCGGTTGGTTTAAGCCCATGGGGGAGCAGTACCCAGCGGAAGGCTTCCTCGAACGCCTCGTTCGCGGTGGGGCCACCTTCACGATGGCCTCAGATGCCCACCAGTCGGAGCGAGTCGGTGCTCGAGCGAATGACATCGCCACAATGCTGGAACGTCACGGAGTGTATGAACTGGCCACCTACGAAGGACGCCAGCGGGTTATGAAGCCGTTGAGGTCGCACTAGTGGCCACCCTCGCCGAGATTGCCTCCCTGCGAACCAATCTCACGGAGAGTTCGGTGGGTCACCTTCACCGCCTGGTCGCTTCGTGGTCCCTCCTGGCCGACTTGTCCTTCTCCGACATGTTGTTGTTCGTGCCGGCCCGCGAATCGCGCTCGGCCGGCCGCACCGACTTTGTCGTGCTGGGTCAAGTTCGACCCAATAACCGAGCCACGATGCTCAACGATGACCTTGTTGGCACGACGCAGCGTTCGACGAAGTGGCCGCTCGTCACCGAGGCTCTCGAATCAGGGACGCTCTCAATCGGAACAGTCGAGATCGAAGGCATTGACGAGCCACTCCCCAATTGGGCTATTCCTATCCAGCACGATGGTGAGTTCATCGCTGTCTTGGTGCGAATCCAAGGGCCATTGCGCGGTCCCGCGTCGGCCTACGAAACGGTTTACCTCGAGACGTTCGGACGGCTCTGCGAGATGGTTACTGAGGGTACCTTCCCGTATCGCGAGTCTGACGTGGCCGGTCCGGGATTCCCGCGAGTCGGCGACGGCATCATCTTGATTGATGGTCGGGGTCTGATTGAATTCGCAACGCCGAACGCCACTAACGCGCTGCACCGCTTGGGACTCTACGCCTCGACGGAGGGCCGCTCCCTTAAGGAACTTGGTCTTCACGTGCGGGAGTTAGAAAGGGCGCGAGAGTTCGGGATTCCCCGTCGTGAGGATGTGGCCCGAGGTTCAGAAGTGGCCATCGACTTTCTCTGTCTACCCATCTTGAGCACGGCTGAGGTCACTGGCGTTGTCGTTTTGATGCGCGACGTTTCGGAACTCAAGCGTCTCGACCGACAGATCACCTCTAAGGATGCCGCTATCCGTGAAGTCCATCACCGCGTGAAGAACAACCTGCAAACGATCTCCTCATTGCTTCGACTGCAGTCACGTCGAAGCGAAGAGCCCGCGGTGAGTATGGCGTTATTAGAGGCGGAACGGCGCATCCGATCAATTGCGGTAGTTCACGAGGCCTTAGCTAAAGAGCCCGGTGACGTCGTGGAGTTCAGCGAAATTGTGAACTCACTCTTAGTCATGGTGGAAGAATCGGTGCTCGCGAGCCACCCCGTCGACTTCCTGGTCGATGGTGAACTGGGCAGTCTCCCCACCGATATTGCCACTCCGCTGGCCATCGTGATTGCCGAAGTGATGATGAACGCCGTGGAACACGCCTTTACCGAATTCACTAATGACGACGTAGGAATGGTCTCGTTGACCTTGCGCCATGAAGGCGGCCACGCCGTGGCCGAAGTCCGCGATAACGGTAAGGGGCTGAGTGCGAAGTTTTCGCTGGAAGTTCCGACCAGCCTGGGACTGTCGATTGTGCGCGACCTCGTACGCAATCAATTGCGGGGGACTATTGAGATGATTTCAGAGTCACCAGAAGTCGGCGGTGGAACACTGGTTCGGCTTCGCGTGCCGCTTGGGAGCAGCGCGTTGCGTTAGTTCGCGAGCGAACGACGACGGGCGGCGAGCCACTGCTTGCGCAGCTTCTTCCGCTCGTCTTCAGTGGTACCACCCCATACGCCGGACTCTTGGTTCGTCGCGAGGGCGAATTCGAGGCAGGCCTTGTTGGCGTCGCAGGAGTCACAGAGGCGCTTAGCCGACTCAATCTGGTCAATTGCCGCACCAGTAGTGCCAACGGGAAAGAAGAGCTCAGGCGCGGTGTCGCGGCAGGCCGCATCAATGCGCCAGTTGGCGTCGTCCCAATCGTGGGTGCGGTTCCAGGTGAGTGACATAGCGATAATTCCTTGTTCTGAGGGGTTTTCTACCGGACGGACCGATTTGGTCGATTCCGACACCTTGGTAGGACGGAAAAGAATAGTTTTCGTGAACGTAAAAAACAAGGGGTAGTTGCGAAAACTTGCA
>JBAXMO010000099.1:0-4627 GCA_037134255.1 Actinomycetes bacterium
GCCTCCTCGTGAAGTCAACGCTCATCATGCGTGAAAACCTTCAAACGATGAACGAATTGGGTTACTCAGATCTGCCCGTGCTTTTGGGCGGCGCTGCCCTCACGCGTACCTACGTCGAGCGTGACCTTCGAGAGATATACAACGGTCGGCTCTTCTACGGTAAGGATGCCTTCGAGGGACTCCGAGTGCTCGACCGTTTGGGAGAGCTCAAGAAGACGAACGAAGTAGACAACCTCTTTGGTCGCGAGGTCTCCGAGCGCAATGTCCCTCGACGTAGCCGTGACGGTATGGCACCCAAGCCCGACGGCTTGCCGCCCCGCAGCCCCGACGTCGTGGAGAATAACGAACTCTTTACGCCACCATTCCTCGGCTCACGCGTGGCCAAGGGAATGTCCCTCGACGAAATTTCAGAGTTCCTGAACCTCACTGCCCTCTTTCGTAACCAGTGGGGCTTTCGCCCCGAAGGCGACGAAGACGACAACGCATTCAAGACCCGCGTACGTTCAACGTTGCGCGAGCAGCTCGCGATCGCCAAGGCCGAGAACCTGCTCAACCCTCAAGTTGTTTGGGGACACTTCCCCGTCGCGGCCGATGGTGATGATCTCGTGGTCTTCACTGACGACACACGGACGACCGAGCAGACCCGCTTCGTCTTCCCGCGCCAGCACAAAGAACCGTTCATGTGCATCTCAGACTTCTTCCGCTCCGTGCAGAGTGGAGATAAGGACTACGCCAGCTTCATGCTGGTAACAATGGGATCACGCGTTAGCGAACGCTGCCAAGAACTCTTTGCCGAGGACCGCTACACCGACTACCTCATGCTGCACGGTCTCGGCGTCGAAATGGCCGAAGCGCTCGCCGAACTCTGGCACAAGAGGATTCGCGAGGAACTGGGTTTTGTCGATCAAGACGGACCCACGCTCACTGGTCTCTTCCGCCAGCAGTATCGGGGCGGGCGCTACTCATGGGGATACCCCGCGTGCCCCGATCTCAGCGACAACGCGAAAGTCGCCGAATTGCTGGGTGCGGGACGAATTGGTGTTGAGGTCTCCGAAGGCTTCCAGTTGCACCCGGAGCAAACGACTGATGCCATCATCTGCCACCACCCCCAGTCGAAGTACTTCGTCGCGTAGTCCGCGCCACGCTCTTCGCTCGCGGGCGACAGATTCAAACCGTTACCAGTACGGCCCAGTTACAAGCGCAAAATCAACAATCAGTACTAATACACCAAATGCGATTCCCACAACGCCGAGCACAACTCCGGCAGTTGCCATTCCCTTGCCGGACTGACGCGTTGCCTTGATCTGCTGGTGGGCAACAAGTCCAAATATCAACGCCAAGATGGAGCCGATCCAATACAGCCAAAGGATGCCCAGCACCATCGACGCAATTGCGAGCCCGTTATAGCCAGCGGTCGTGCCCGGATGAAAGGTGTTGACACCACACGTTGAGCAGTATTGAGCCCTCTCGGTGTTGTTGTGACCCGCAGTGCAGAGCATCCGTCTCTCCTTAGCATTTTGCCGATTGACCATAAATATATATGTAGCAAGCTTCAGCCACGCCAATGCAGACGTAACGCCCTGAACTTCGGCAGAGGACTATTTGTATGAAGACAAGGAAGTCGGCGACACAACAAAACCACGTTTGCTGTGGTTGTAGCAGGCAACAGTGGCTTCGGTTAAATCACATGTCAACGGGCCATCGATAACGCGCGTACCGGCCTTTAACGTTCCCGTACCAAGACCGGGATTTCCCAAACAGCTACCGCTCTCGCAAGTCTTGAACGTTCCGTCCGCTTCCATCCGCACCGAACGATTGTGTGAGGCTGTCTGGCAGTAGGCGTACGTACCCAGAGCTGGCGAGTGCGAAACCTCGCACTGTAAATCAGTGGCCGGGGCGAAGAACTCATAAGCATGTTCTGAACCGACACGCAGTTGGTGCGTCGGCTGAAAACCAGCTGGACGAGTGGCGGTGTACGTGATTGCCCCACCAATCAATACTGCGGCGCAAAGCAAGACAATGGCTCGTGATCGGGGTTTGGTGAAAACGTTCATAGGCAGACGGTAGCAGTCAGTGCCATTGCGCCCCTAGAGCACAATGGCACTTCGCTGAAAGGTGACCGCAAATCGGCCACCCGGACATCAGCCTCCGTTACCGGCGGCTACGTACGTACGGCAGGGCTGACCACGGTTGCTTCCGCAGGCCGGCTGACTGTCAGTGGCCGTGACCGTTGAAACAACGGGCAAGACGAGCGACGAAGCACCGAAGTAGATGGTGTTGGTCACCGCACCATTGGTCACCAAGGTGCCAAATGCCCATGCTGGACGATCGCCACCCGGAGCACTAATCGTGATTCGAATCTTGGATCCGGATCGGAAAGTGAAGGCAATCGGGTTGATTGGTACTCGCACGTTGACTGCCGTTCCTGGTGTCAGCGAATGCGAATTGCTTACGGTGTAAATCGGGACTGGCGCATACTGCGTCGAGGCCTTGGTGTCAAAGGTGTGGTAGCTGGCGCGGAGGAAGCCAGACGTTACGTACATCTCTTGGCCGTTGGGTCGAACTTCCGACACGGTCACCTGGATATCGGTATTGGTAGCCGTGGAAGCCAGGCGGAGATTCAAGCTGGCCGGGCCGACCACGGTCGTATTCTGCGTCAACGTACTCGACACAAAGCCCGCACCATTAGTACCTGTTACGGCGGTCCAGTTGTAGTTCGGCTGTGCGGCCCAAGCATTAAAGCTCGATCCAGCCGACGTTGCCGGTCTGGTGGAGGCATCCGGCTTGTAGGTCGCGCTCCCTGAGGTTGGAGCCGCACCCAGCAAGGCACCACTGGCACCTAGGTAGTAGGTAGTGGCCTTCGCCGTCGTTGGTGGGAATGCGGTAAAGCCCGCCTCGTAAGCCGGTGACAGCACGCCGGCACCGTCTGATGAGTTTCCGTTGTCAAAGAGCACTCGGATGCGAGCATCCTTTTTGAATGCAGCGAGTGCGCTGGCGTAACTCGGCGATGACGTGAAGCGAACGGCAGGGAATGTGGCCCCAGTCGTCGGCTGTGCGCCGGTCATAAAGAGATTGCCCAATAACCCAATGGTGGTTGGCTTGCGCTTCCCCACAAAGAGGTTCAAGAACTCATACCAACGAGTGAATATCGCGGGCGAGAAGGAGTCAACGTGGGTTCCGTTCTGCATGGTGACCCAGACGTTCTTGTCCTTCGAGAGTGCGTTGATAATTGCGGGCCACTGGGGTCCAGTCTGCTCGTCCTGGAGTCCACCGGTCAGGAAAACAGGCACCTTGATGGAGGCGGCCCACTTCTGAGGTGATCGAAGGTCGTAGAGCGATGGCGTTCGGTCATCGTGCTGAGCAAGGATCTGATTGACGTCTTGAGCCTGTCCGTGGAACTTCTGGTTATCGGAACAGACGGTGTCGCCCGTGTTGATTTCTGCCTGCGTCCAAGACTGACCCAGCGGTGCGGCCTTGGCGTCGTTGACGCGTTCTGCAATCCAACCGGCGGCAAAACCAGTGTTGCGGATACCGCCAGGTGAACCCGTGGCAAACAAGTCGTTGGTTGGACTCATCGGAGCAATCGCAGCTAGGTGCGGTGGCTGGAGGCCAGCCACGGCGAACTGACTAATACCCGAGTAGGAAATTCCAACGAGACCAACCTGGTGATTCGACACCCACGACTCACGAGCAATCCGCTCGATGGCGTCATATCCGTCAGTCGCCAGGGTGGGGCCAAAGAGGTCATAAGCACCGCCGGAGCAACCCGATCCGCGCATCTGGAGAGAAACCGTGGCGAAGCCAACGCTCGGTCCAATCAAACCACCAAGTGCCGTCGACGATGAAGGCAGGAGGGGGTCATTCGAAGGGTGTCCGGGTCGGCCTAGATATGAATCAACGAGCGAGTGTGGAGCGGCCGTGTTGTAGCCCGAGTATTCAATCAACGTGACGTAGGGGCCGTTCGCGAGCGTCTTACCGTCGGGCAGTCGGACAGTCGCAGCCAGCTGGATGCCGTCGCGCATGGTGATGTAGTTAAGCCCCTGGTGGAGCGGAGCACCGGTGTAGAGGGAACTCTTCGGCGCCTTGGTGTCGAGGACGGCAAAGGCTGGCTGGCTAATTCCGCCGACGGTGGCACGGTATCCAGCACCCGGAGCGACGTCGTGAAATACCAATGCACCGTGGTCATCGGTCACACCGGTGCCGATGGTGGCGTTCTTGGAGTTAGAGAGCGTCACCGACACCCCGGCAGCGGCGGTACCGCTAGAGGATGTCGATACGTAGACCGCGTCAACTGATCCGCGAACTGAGACTGTGATTGTGCTCGCCATAGAAGCGTGAGCTAAACCCAGCGTCGCAATAAGTGTCAGTGCCATAGTTACGGCCAGACGTGAAGAATTCTTGGTAGCCAGCATCGATTCCCCCCCGGGATGTAGACGCCAATGTCTAGCACCGCTGTCTCGGTAATGGGGTTCTAGGCGTTTGTGCGGATACTGACGACACTGGTACGCGACAAGAAGATCGGCAAGTACGTGGTGCCCATCGTTCCCGATGAATCGCGTACTTTCGGCATGGAAGGCATGTTCCGGCAGTTGGGCATTTATTCGCACGTCGGCCAACTGTATACGCC
>JBAXMO010000100.1:0-4516 GCA_037134255.1 Actinomycetes bacterium
ATCGACAAAGATCTTGGAGTCGTCCAGTGCCGCGAGGGCCTTGGTCACGTTCTCCCAGTCAACATTGCTCAACTGACCGGTCTTCAAACGACTGCCGTCGACGCGGGCTTGGGACGACAAAATACGCTCGGCCACTTCCAGGCGGCTCATTTCCAAGGAGAAGAAGAGGGCCGGACGTTGGAGTACGGCCCCGACGTGCGTCAAGACACCAAGGGCGAAGGCCGTCTTACCGACCGATGGTCGGGCGCCAATGATGCTGAGCGACGTGGGTGAAATACCGCGTAGTAAATCGTCCAGTTTGGTGAAACCCGTCGTGATGCCGTTGTAGCCCGATGAGCCGTCGCGCTCTTCGAGGCGATCGAGTTCGAGCTGCAGAAGTTCGGATAGGGGCTGCACGGTGTCTTCGTTGCCCCGGTCGGCCACGTTCATGATGCTCTGCTCGGCCCGGTCAAAGAGACCCTCGACATCATCAGTGGTGCCGTAGGCGTCGTCGACGATCCCACTCGCCAACTGAATCAACGTGCGCTGCTTGGCCTTCTGGCGCACGATGGAGGCGTAGTACTCGGCGTTACCAATATTGACGGCGTTGGCGGAGAGATCGGCCAGCATCACGGCGTCACCGGCGTTGCCACCCGAGACGCGGAGCTGTTCGAGCAACGTGATGGGGTCGACTGGTTCGCCGCGCTGGTCGAGTTCGATCATGGCGCGGAAGATCTGTCCGAAGACGGGGCGGTAGAAATCTTCTGGTCCGACCTTGGTCTGTGCATTCACGATGGCGTCGTGCGACAGCATCATGGCGCCCAAGACGGCCTCTTCAGCCTCTGAGGAGTGGGGAGGAATGCGTGACGCAGCGCTTCGTTGCGACGATGGTTCGTTTGGGATCTGCGTCATATGTATACCTAGCGTTCCCCATCAAGCCTGTGTAATGCAAGTGGGATTTCCTGTGGAAAACGAGTCTTCCAGGGCCCTCTGACAGAAAAACGCCGGGGCGAGATCGCCCCGGCGTTTTCTGAGAACTTCGAACTACTTAGCGACTACCTCGAAGCGAACGGTGGCCACAACGCCATCGAACAGCTCGGCGGAAGCCGTGGCGGAACCGACTTCCTTGGCGTGCTCGCTCATCTGAATCTGACCGCGGTCCAACGAGATGTTGGTGGCGGTGCGAATCGCGTTCACGAGGTCGGCTTCGTTCACTGAACCAAAGAGACGACCGTTGGTACCGGCGCGAGCAGCGATGGTGAGCGAAGCGGCCTCGATGACACCCTTTTGGGTCTCAGCGGCGGCGCGACTCTGCGCGTCACGAAGGTCACGGCTACGACGCATCGAAGCGGCCTGGAGTTCCATGGTGTCCGTGGCAGCGAGACCCGAGCCCGAGGGGACCAGGTAGTTGCGAGCGAACCCACTCTTGACTTCAACGACATCGCCTCGACGGCCAACGCCCTTGACATCCCTACGAAGAAGAACCTTCATTATTCCGCTCCAACTTCCGTCAACGCCTCAGTCGCGTCAGACACGACTTCGGTGGATTCGATTGATGTCGCTGTGTCGTCGGACGCAGCGCGAGGAGCGCGAGGACCACGGTCGTCACGGTCACGAGGACCACGGTCTCCACGGTCTCCACGGTCGTCACGGTCACGGCCGCCACCGCGCGAACGACGCTCGGTCACGGTGCGCTGGGTGTACGGCAACAGGGCCAACTCGCGGGCAGTCTTGATGGCTTCGGTGATGTCACGCTGGTGCTGCTGACAGTTACCCGAGACGCGACGGCCCCGGATCTTGCCGCGGTCCGACAGGTACTTGCCCAGGGACTTGATGTCCTTGTAATCAATGAAGGTCGTGCCGTGGGCGCAGAAGGAGCAGGGCTTCTTCTTTTGATTGCGACGCGGGTCCGGCTTCGGTTGGCGTGACTTGGGAATTGTTGGTGTGTTCTTACGTGGCATTAGAAGGGCTCCTCATCAAAGCCGTAGGTACTTGGTTCATTGGTGGTGGTACGAGGGGCGCTGGAGGGACGGCTTGGAGCCGTTCCGCCTTCGCGCTGAGGGTTCTTCGTTACGGCCGCAGTGGCGTAGCGAAGGGAGGCGGCGATTTCATCGGCGTTGATTTCAACGATGGATCGCTTGTCACCCTCAGGGGTCTCCCAGCTGCGCTGCTCGAGACGACCGGTCACGAGGACGCGGGTTCCCTTCGGCAACGAGTTGGCGACGTTTTCGGCGAGTGAGCCGTAGGTGGTGACGTCAAAGTACGACACGCGCTCTTCCCACTCTTGGGTCTGACGGTTCTGCCATCGACGGTTGACGGCGATTCCGAATCGGACGGTCGCCTGGCCACTGTTTAAGAACTTCAGCTCGGGGTCGCGGGTGATGTTCCCAACGACGGTTATCGAATTATCTGGCATCTCTATTCCTCTTCGCTCAACAGCAACTTACGGACGAGCCGCGGTCGTTGCTGGCGTACGACGGGCGGGGAGACGAACAATCTTGAAACGAAGGACTTCGTCGCTCAGACCCAAAATACGGTCTAATTCGGTGACGGTCTCAGCGGCTCCGCTGAACTCGACCACGACGTAGTAGCCCTCTTTCTTCTTGTTGATCTCGTACGCGAGCGCACGCTTTCCCCAACGGTCGATGGCGCCGGGGGTTCCCCCATTGTTTCGGATGGTGTCAAGTGCCTTGTCGAGGCTGACTTGGATGTTTTGTGCGTCGACACTGGTGTCGAACACAATCATGGATTCATAAGGCCGCATAGCCATTTCCTTTCCCTCTGGACCGGTTGCCCGGGCTCCGCGGATCGGAGCAGGGTTATTACTTCTTTAGTTCCACCGAAGTGGAGAAAGGAGTTTACTCCACTTGGGGGGCTCGAATTCCTAGCCCTCGTTAAAGGTGGTGGGAGTCGGGTACATCTCATTGGCCGCCGGGAAGGTGCCCCCACGGACATCGGCCACGAATTGGCCCAAAGCGCCCGTAATTACGGCATTGAGATCAACGTATTGCCGCACAAACTTGGCCGGGGTGCGGCTACCGAGTCCCAACAGGTCGTGCCAGACCAGCACTTGGCCGTCGGTGCCGGCCCCGGCACCGATGCCAATGGTGGGAATCTCAAGAGCCGCGGTGACCATGGAGCCCACCTCTTCGGGGACCCCTTCTATAACGACCGCAAAGACGCCGGCCTCTTGGAGGGCCAATGCGTCGTCTAAGAGAACGTCGGCCGCCGACTTGGTCTTTCCCTGCACCTTGAAGCCACCCATGGCCAAGACGCTCTGGGGCGTCAGGCCAATATGGCCCATGACGGGAATTTCAGCGTTAATGATGGCCCGAACCGTCTCTTCACGGTTGCGGCCGCCTTCGAGCTTGACGCTGTGGGCGCCGGCACGAATCAGGGCTCCGGCGTTACGAACGGAGTCGGCCACGTCCACGTGGTAGCTCAGCCATGGCATATCGCCCACGATGTGGGAGTTGGGCTTGGCCGTCGCCACGGCACGGATGTGGTGAACCATGTCTTGGACCGTGACCTGCAGGGTGTTTTCCTGGCCCATGACGGTGTTGCCCACGGAATCGCCGACCAAAATTATGTCGACTCCGGCCGCACTGGCCAAACGACCGCCCGGTTCGTCGTAGGCGGTCACCATGACAATGGCGTCCTTACCGTTACGGCGTTTACGGGTGCGTAGCTGCGGGGCGGATATCACTTGGCAACTTTAGGTCGTTGCTCGACCTGACCGCCAGCGTGCCACTTTCGCAGGAGATGGTTGAACTTGCAACCGACACAGACTTCCACGGCGTAACACGTCACGGGGAGCTCGCGGCGCTCCAACCGGCGTAGATCGGCCTTAGAAATAGGGCAAACACCGCTAGCCGAGAGTTTGTCGCCAAAGACGTAGACGACCTGACGCAACTCTTCCTTGGAGCAGACGGGACAGAGTTCGCCCATTAACCGGCCCACACCCTTGGCCGCTCGAATGAGATTGAAGTGAGCGTCGCAGAGGTCTTCCACCATCTTTTGGCCCTCGCGGACTTGGCGAACCAGGGCGTTACGTTGCACGCGGTACTCAATAATGGCCCCGTGGGCGAGATCAACGATGGGGCGGCGTGCCATTGGGAGCGAGACTACCGTTTTTTCGGCATTTCTGACTACGGTGGCAAATCCACGTTTCGATATATCGAACTGATATAGTGACAAACGTGTTAGAGCTCGCCATTCTTGGACTCCTTATGGACCGTGAACACCACGGCTATGAGATCCGTACCCATCTCAAGGATCGCCTCGGAATTGGTGGCAACGCCTCCTTTGGCTCTATTTACCCGGCAATTGGCCGCCTCGAGCGCGAGGGCCTGATTGAAGAGGTCGTCACGAATGAACCCCGGCTCGGTTCATTCTCCACCGGTTCACTCTCCGGTGAGCGCGCCGCCCTCCGGAGTGCGCGATCGGCCACCGGTCTTGGTCGGCGCGGTCGCAAGTCCTACCACATGACTGAAATTGGTCGCCAGCAGTTCGCCGAGCGGTTGAGTGACCCCGCCAC
>JBAXMO010000101.1:0-4491 GCA_037134255.1 Actinomycetes bacterium
CTGGGCCGCCTGGGTCACCGTGCAGACCGGTTGCAACAACTCGTGCGCCTTCTGCATCGTTCCCTCGGTACGCGGCGATGAAGTCTCACGCCCGTTTGATGACCTCGTGGCCGAAACGACGATGCTGGCGGGCCAGGGTGTTACTGAGATCACGTTGCTAGGTCAGAACGTCAATACCTACGGTCGCGACATCACGAAGCGTCGCCCACTCTTTGCTGACCTGCTGCGCGCCGTATCGGCCGTTGAAGGCATTGAACGTGTTCGATACACCTCACCCCATCCCCGCGACCTCCGCCCCGAGACCATCGCGGCGATGGCGGAGACTCCTGAAATCTGTCCGCAGCTGCACTTGCCTCTGCAGTCCGGGAGTAACGAGGTACTCGTGGCTATGCGCCGTGGCTACACCGCCGAACGGTACCTCGAGCGACTCGCAGATGCCCGCGCCGCAATGCCCGGATTAGCCGTTACGACTGACATCATCGTTGGTTTCCCCGGTGAGACTGAGGCTCAATTCGAAGAGACCCTGAGCGTGGTTGCCGAGGCGCAGTTTGACTCGGCCTACACCTTTATTTTCTCACCCCGCCCCGGAACCCGAGCGGCGGAAATGGAAGACTCCTTCATTGCACCTGAAGTCATCAAGGATCGTTTTGCCCGTCTCGATGCCGTCATTGACCGTAGTGCGCTGCTACGAAACGAAGCCCGGGTCGGCATTGAAGAAGAAGTTCTCATCGAAGGTGCGTCACGCCGCGATGACACCAGAGTTTCAGGTCGAACTCGCCAAGGCAAGTTGATTCACTTCACGCCTCCCGCCGAAGGTCTGCGTGCCGGTTCGCTCGCCACGGTGAAGGTGGAGTATGGCGCTCCCTTTCACTTGCTCGGAAGCTACGTAGCCACACTGCGCCAGCCACGACACAAAGTCCGCATCCCATTGCTCAACTCGTGAGTGCAACTCCGCGAGTTCTGGCGCTCGTTGGAAGCACGGCATCGGGGAAAAGTTCAGCAGCGCACTCCTTTGCCCTTCAGCGAGGCGATGTCGAGATTTTGAGCGTCGACTCCATGACGGTCTATCGGGGCATGGATATAGGAACGGCCAAGCCCACAAAGTCCGAACAAGGCGAAGTTCGTTACCACCTGCTCGACCTCGTTGATGCCAGCGAGTCGTACTCGGTAGCGGAGTTTCAACGTACGGCCCGTGAGTCGCTGGCTGATATCGCGAGTCGCAACAAGATCGCCCTCCTCGTGGGTGGTACCGGTCTCTACGGTCGTGCAATCATCGATAACTTCACCATGCCGGGGGAGTATCCGCAGCTACGAGCTTCGCTCACTACTCGGGCCGAGACTGAACTCGATGCGATGTTCCAAGAGCTCACTGAGCTTGACCCGTCCGCAGCCGCAAAGATCGAGCCGACCAATGCTCGGCGAGTTGTGCGGGCTCTGGAAGTGATTCACGGCAGTGGAGAGCTCTTCTCCGGTTTTGGACCGGGCCTACAGTCTTACTTTGATTCCCCGATTCCTCAGGTTGGTATGCAGCCCCCACTGGAGACGGTTGACGCCTCAATCGATCAGCGGTATCGATCCTGGATTGAGCAAGGGTTGGTTGACGAGGTGCGAGCACTGCGAGACAGCCCCCACGGACTCTCTAGAACGGCGGCCCAAGCCGTTGGCTACAAGGAATTGGTCCCCTTCCTCGCAGGGGAGAGCGACCTGGAGTCCTGCGTTCTGGCCGCCACATTGGCGACGCGACAACTGGTGCGTCGCCAGCGAGCCTGGTTTCGGCGAGACCCCCGAATTGAGTGGTTTGAGAAGACCGACGAGGTTCTAAGCCGACTCTCTACGCTGGTGGGGTAGTTCGAAATACCCGTGAGAGACTGAAACTAGAGATGACGCGCACACTGCAGAAATGGAACGGGGCGGGGAACGACTTCCTCGTTGACGTTGGTTCCTCAGACGAACTGGCGGTGTGGACGGCGAGTCGGGCTACGACAATCTGTGATCGCCAAGCAGGCATTGGGGCCGACGGCCTGCTGTTAGCCACCGTCGACGGTGGTTCGCTAGCGATGAAACTCTTTAATGCTGATGGTTCGATTGCCGAGATGAGTGGCAACGGTATTCGCTGCCTCGTAGCAGCAGTTCGCCGGGCCACGCGGGCCACGTGGAGCAGCATCGAAGTCGCCACCGGTGCGGGTCGCCGCACTGTCTCTCTCACTCTCGATGGTGATGAGGGATTCGGTTCAGTAGATATGGGTTCGGTCCGCCTTGAACAGCCCCTTGAGGGCACGCTCGGTGTGGCCAATGTGGGTAATCCCCACATCGTTCTCATGGACGAAGCTGCCTGGAGTGATGCGGAGCGCACTGCTCGTGCCGAGTCGCTTTCTGACTTGGTAGGTGGCGCCAATATTGAGTTCGTGACCATCCTCAGTGATACGCAGGTCGCCATCAAAGTCCACGAGCGCGGAGTCGGCTGGACTCAGGCCTGCGGCACTGGTTCAGTGGCCACGACAGCAGTAATGCATCACCTCGGCCTCACTGGACCCAAGGTGGTTGTCTCAAATCCCGGTGGTGACCTCATCGTTGAACTCAATGGCAATGAGGCGACTCTGGCGGGACCAGTTGCCTTCGAACGTGATGTGGAGTGGTCGCTGGCGTGACGTATCTTCCGTCAACGCTGATTGACCGTACATTTCGCGAACGCATAGTTCTCGTTGGTGTTATCTTTCCTGACTCATCAGCCGCGGAGCTTGACAAGGAGCTCGACGAGTTAGCCCTCTTGGTTGATACTGCCGGTGCCGATGTCTCGGCTCGCGTTGTTCAACGGCGGGACCGTCCTGATCCGGCCACGTTCCTTGGCTCCGGCAAAGTTCAAGAACTAAAAGAAATCTGTCTGGCCGTCGATGCCGACACGGTCGTCTTTGACCACAATCTCTCGCCGGCCCAACAGAGGAACCTCGAAAAGCTGCTCGGGCGCACCGCCATTGACCGCACTGCAGTCATTTTGGACATCTTTGCGCAGAACGCCCGTTCCCCCGAAGGTAAGGCTCAAGTTGAGCTGGCACTCCTGCGCTATCGCCTCCCACGGCTTCGCCGCGCGGGCGGATCGCTTTCTCAGCAGGCCGGTGGTATCGGAACTCGAGGTCCCGGTGAAACCCAACTCGAAGTTGACCGTCGCCGTCTTGTAAACCGCATGCACAAGCTCGAAAAAGAACTCGACGTCGTTGAGCGCACTCGTGATATTCAGCGCCAGAGTCGTAAGCGTGGTCGTCACCGCGAAGTAACCCTCGTGGGCTACACCAATGCCGGTAAGTCCACGACGCTGAACCAATTGACCCATGCGGATGTTCCGGCCGAGGACCGCCTCTTCGTGACCCTGGACCCCCGAACACGCCAGTACCAGATGCAGGGTGGTGAGACCATCCTCTTCACCGACACAGTCGGATTCCTCTCCAAGTTGCCTCACGAACTCGTTCGTGCCTTTAAGAGCACGTTGGACTCTGTTCGTCTCGCCGATCTTTTGATTCACGTGGTCGACGGATCTGCTCAGAACGCCGAAGAACAGATCGAGGCCGTGCGGATTGTCCTTAACGACATTGGCGCTGGCGAGGTACCCGAACTCATGGTCTTTAATAAGGCTGACGTTGACCCCTCATGGACGACCGAGCTCGTTGCCCGCCACGAAGGCTCCTTGGCGGTTTCAGCGCTGACTGGCATAGGCATGGACCGGCTCGTTGAGACGGTTGGTGACCGACTTCGATCGGGTGACCGCATTATTTCCTTGCGCCTGCCAGTCGAACGCGGAGATTTGATTGCGGCGGCTCATCGTGAAGGTGATGTGGTGGCCCAGGAGAACGAAGACGACTTCGTTATCTTGCACGTGGTGCTGGACGATGTCGGAAGTGCGCGATTTGCTGAGTGGAGGATTCCCGCATGAGTTTCACCTTGCCGCCCTATCCCTACGACCGATTGGCTCCCATCATTGAGGCCGCCAACAGGCACGAAGGGGGAGCGATTGAGTGCTCCATCGGAACACCTTGCGACCCGCCCCCAGCAGTGGCGTTGGAGGCATTCGCCAAGGCCTCAACACACCGTGGCTACCCCATGTCCTTTGGGAGTGAGTCCTATCGCAGTGCCACGTCCAGTTGGATGAAGCGGCGCTTTGGCGTGGATCTTTCGCTAGATCAGGTGGCCGCCTGTGTTGGAACAAAGGAGTTCGTTGCTTCCCTGGGGCAGTATCTGCACTTGCGCACGCCCGAGCGCGACACGATTCTCTATCCCGCGATTAGTTATCCCACGTACGCTATGAGCGCCCAACTAGCTAACTTGCGGGCCGTCCCGGTACGTATGGAACACGGCCGACTCGATCTCGAATCAATTGATCCGCACGATGCTGCACGAGCCCTCGTGCTCTGGAGCAATTCGCCATCGAATCCCACGGGTCATCTTGACAATCTCGGCGCCGCGGCAGCGTGGGGACGTGGTCACGGCGTGCTGGTAGCC
>JBAXMO010000102.1:0-4458 GCA_037134255.1 Actinomycetes bacterium
CTGTAGAGGTCATGTCGACCATCCAAATCACCCTTCGGGTGATTTGGATGGTCGACATGACCTCTACAGCGTAATGCCGAGGAGGGCAGCGGCCGAGGTGACGTTAAAGCCCGATTGGGCCGCTTCGTCAATCACCCGCAGAGCCCCTGGGGTGTCGAGGTCTTCGTCGAGACAGGCGCGAACGTCATCTACAACCCCGTCGGCACCTTGACCCGAGATTGAAGTGCGCCAGGTATTCAATCGAGATACGCCCTTGGTCAGATCATCGTTGCGCCACTCCCAGTCACCGCGATAGTGATGCTGGAGAAGAGCCAGGCGAATCGCCGCCGCTTCAGCCTCTTTCGCCAACTCGCCCACAAACACGAGATTGCCGAGCGACTTAGACATCTTGATTCCGTCCAGGCCGACCAGCCCTACGTGAAGCCAATGCTTGACGAAAGGTGCACCGGTCACCGTTTCACTCTGCGCCGCCTCGCACTCGTGGTGTGGGAATGCCAAATCGCGACCGCCCCCGTGTACGTCCAAGGTCTCGCCGAGGTCACGTAGTGCCAGAGCGGAGCATTCAATGTGCCAGCCGGGCCGACCTGGACCCCACAATGAATCCCACGCCGGCTCATCTTCCAGCGACGGCTGCCACAAGACGAAGTCCAGCGGATTGCGCTTCCGAGGGTCGTCTGGTTTGCCGCCGTGAATACCGGCCAAGGTGATCATGTCGTCCTCAGTCTCGTGTGAGACCTGGCCGAAGCGTGGAAACTTCGCTACTTCAAAATAGACATAGCCGTCGACCTCGTAGGCCAAGCCCTTGTCGAATGTTGACTGAATCACCGAAAGTATCTCGGGAATCGCCCCGGTGGCTCGTGGCTCCGAATAGACCGGTAGAAGATTGATGATGGCCATATCCCGGTCAAACTTGGTCATCTCTCGCGCTGCGAGATCAAGGTAGTGGACCCCCACTTCACGAGCCTTACGCAAAATGTCGTCATCAACATCGGTGACGTTACGAACGCAACGGGTCTCGAGCCCCTGATCTCGTAGACGCCGCTGCAGAACATCGAACGTCAAATAGACGAAGGCGTGACCAAGGTGGGCCGCGTCGTAGGGTGTGATGCCACACGAATACATCGTCACGATGGGACCAGGATCCATGGGGAAAATCCCCCGACGAGCAGTGTCGTACAGCTGCATTGTTAGAGTCCCGCCAACTTCACGTACGTGTGGGCTTTATGGCGGATATTGGTAGTGATACACACGGCCGTAAATGCCTCCACCGCACCCGATAATGAAAGTGATCCGACCTCGACAGCCCGCAGACCATCCATGGCGTTGGTGATTTCAACCGTAAGAGCCCGGGCCTCTGCATCGTCGCCTACGACCATGACATCAGCGTCGAGACCACTGTCAAGATTTTCCATGTCGGCCGCGGGGAGATGGTGGAATGCCCCGGTCACTCTGGAGCCTGGCAACGTGGCTGCTACTTCGGCAGCCATTGAACCTCGGGCGGGAAACATGGGTACGAGTTCGCGGCCTTGCTTCTGCAGTGCATTTACCATGGAGATAACAACTTTGCCTACGAGCGCCTTACGCAGCGAGGCCACCGTACTCACAGCTGAATCCCACGGCGTTGCCAAAATCACAACGTCGCACGCGGCTGCCTCTTCGTTCGTGCCCCCAGAGACCGTACCTTGACCTCGCCAGGTGAGAACACCAGCTACCTGACCGGCGCGATCAGCGTCGCGAGATCCCAAGACGACGTTGTAGCCCGCGCTAGCGAGCCGAACGGCCAGTCCGCGACCGGCTGGGCCGCTTCCACCAATGATGCCAATTGAGTTATTCACGTCACTAGTTAATCGGATTCCTAGGGGTACGCTGAACATCGTGGGAATTCTTGAAGGTCACCGCATTCTCGTTACCGGAGTACTCACCGACGACTCGCTGGCCTACGGCATCGCCCAGCGCGCCATCCAAGAGGGTGCCGAGGTACTTCTCTCGGGGGCCGGGCGCGGGATTTCGCTCACGCGCCGGATGGCGAAGCGGCTCGGTGTTGCGGCCGATGTCATTGCCCTCGACGTCACAGATGAGACGCAAGTCGCCGAATCAGTTGTCGCCGTAGAGTCGCAATTCGGACGACTCGACGGACTCGTTCACGCCATTGGATTCGCCCCCGAGTCGGCTCTTGGCCACGGCATGTTGCAGACTCCATTTGTCGACGTTGCAACGGCCTTCCATATTTCGACCTATTCACTCGCCAGCCTGGTGGGGGCCTATCGACCGCTGCTCCAGCGCAGTACGGCGCGCGGCGGAGCCTCAGTGGTCGGTCTCGATTTCGACGCCACTCGGGCCTACCCGATGTACGACTGGATGGGCGTCGCTAAGGCCGGACTCGAATCACTCAATCGCTACATCGCCAAAGAAGTGGGGGTTGACCATATTCGGGTCAATCTTCTGGCTGCGGGACCCATTCGGACTATGGCCGCTCGATCAATCCCCGGTTTCGCGCAATTTGAGGACTCATGGTCCGACAAGGCCCCACTGGGCTGGGATGTCCGCGACGCTTCAGCCGTTCACGACACGGCGGTAGCCATGCTCTCGCCATTAATGCGGGGAACTACGGCCTCCATTGTGTACGTCGATGGTGGCGCACACGCCATGGGTTAACGAAAAGCACTCTCCACCTTCCTCTTCTACAATCTCTTTGTGTCGTTAACAGCAGAAGAGACGTTTGCGGTTGCTGCCCATCGTCGCCGTCGTGGTCTCACCTCCCGGCGCTACACGGTCAGCCTGATTCTCGTTGACTACGTCTCTGCTTGGGTGGGACTGATCATTGGATTGGCGCTCCTAAATCTCGTCACTCGTAATTCTTTCAACCGATGGTCGTACATTGACTACAACTTGCGTCACGCCTTCTGGTTCCCAATTGGCGTGATCATCGGCATGGCCCTGACTTCGGGCTACCGCGTCTCACGTCGAAGTCCCACACAGAATGCATTCACCAACTTCAAGGAATTGGCAATGGCGACCAGCTTCGGTGGCTTCCTGGCCATGTCGATCAGCTACGTCGCACACCACTTCACGCAGTGGGAAATTCAAGTGCCAACACAAATCATCATCGCCGTCATGACGACAACAATTGTCATTGCGATTCTGCGCGTTGTCCTGCGTGCTGTAGTGATGTCTCAGCGGCCGGTACGGATGGCTGTAATCGACGACGGAACGACGTATCAAAGGATTGCCACCCACCTTCACCTTCAGCGAGGTATCACGCTCTACGGCCGTATCGCCATGGACCCGAGCGATACCGACGCCACCATTGGTCACATTTCAGAGATTGAACAACTCGTAGAAGATTTCAACCTCGACCGAGTGATTTTTGGTTCGATGAACACCATCACTCCCGAGGTGGCCCGTTGGTATCGCCGAACCACGGAGTTAGTCGAGACGGCCCTGGTGCCCCGTATGTTTGAAGTCATATCCTGGCGCAGTCGCCTCACCGAAATGTCCGGACTCCCCTTGCTGGAGATGGCACCCCGTCACGTCAGTCGCGTTGACCGCGCCCTGAAGCGTGGCTTCGACATCATCGTCGCCGCCCTTCTCTTAATCCTGACTCTGCCCATCTCCATAGTGATCGCCTTACTCATCAGACTCACCTCTCGTGGCCCCATCTTCTACGGCCAGGAGCGTCTCGGCCTGCATCGTCAACCCTTCACCATCTTGAAGTTCCGTACCATGCAGATCGCCGCCACTAAAACGCGGAGCATTGATGTCGCCTCCGAAGAAGATGCTCCGCTCTATATCATTCGTGGCAAGTTGCAAGAGACGACTCGACGGACGTGGATCGGTGGTTTCATTCGAAAGATTGGACTTGATGAACTTCCCCAATTCATCAACGTCCTCGCGGGGTCAATGAGCATGGTCGGCCCTCGTCCTTTCATCGTCTCCGAAAGCGATATCCAAGATTCCTTCTATGCCCGTCGATACGACGTACGCCCGGGCATCACCGGTCTCTGGCAAGTGTCGGGGCGCAACAACCTCACTGCCGAGGAACTGCGCCAACTGGACTACCTCTACGTATCAGCCTGGTCGATGTGGTGGGACATCAAGATCTGCTTCGATACACCTCGCGCCATGTTGCGAGGGCTCGGCGCCTACTAATCATGGAGCGCGTACCTCTCGCGCTAGCGCATGACTACTTGACCCAACGCGGCGGTGCTGAACGTGTCGTGGCCGCATGGATCCAATTCGCCCCCACGGCTCCGCTCTTCACCAATCTCTACGAGCCCACTACGACCTTTGATGCATTTCGGACTAGTGACGTCCGTGTGGGTCGATTGAATCAGATCTCCTATTTCCGTCGCCATCACCGCTCCGCCCTGCCGTTCTTGGCCAGCGCGACGAATGCGATCGACATCACGGCCGATATAACACTGGCCAGTTCCTCCGGCTGGGCTCACGGCGTCAGGA
>JBAXMO010000103.1:0-4425 GCA_037134255.1 Actinomycetes bacterium
CAGTTAGTAAGAATGCTCTCGAATTGCGAAGTGCCGGGGCCATTGGCCCCGGCACTTCAAACAAAACGTTGACGGTTTAGTAGTCGTCCATACCGCCGCCGGGCATGGCGGCGCCAGCGGGCTCGGGCTTGTCAACGATGACCGCTTCAGTCGTCAAGAACAACGCTGCGATTGAAGCGGCGTTCATCAGCGCTGAGCGCGTCACCTTGGTGGCGTCGATAACGCCGGCCTTCACGAGGTCTTCGTACACACCAGTTGCGGCGTTGAGACCTTCGGTCGGGTTTGGCAGTTCTTGCACCTTGTTGACGATGACGCCACCTTCGAGACCAGCGTTAACAGCGATCTGCTTGAGTGGCTCTTCGACGGCGCGAGCCACCATGAAGGCACCCGTGGCTTCGTCACCGGTCAAACGGTTAGCAACTTCCAAGATGGCCTTTTGTGAACGGATCAAGGCCACACCACCACCGGGGACAACGCCCTCTTCGATAGCGGCCTTGGTCGTTGAAACGGCGTCTTCGATGCGGTGCTTCTTTTCCTTGAGTTCAACCTCAGTAGCGGCACCGACCTTGATAACGGCCACACCACCGGACAACTTGGCGAGACGCTCCTGGAGCTTTTCGCGGTCGTAGTCCGAGTCGGTATTTTCCATTTCGGCCTTGATCTGAGCAACTCGACCCTTGATGTCGTCTTCGCTACCGGCACCCTCCACGATGGTGGTTTCGTCCTTGGTTACAACGACCTTGCGGGCACGGCCGAGCAGCTCGAGTCCGGCGGTGTCGAGCTTCAAGCCGACCTCTTCGGAGACAACGGTGCCACCAGTCAAGATGGCGATGTCTTGCATCATGGCCTTACGACGCTCACCAAAGCCAGGTGACTTCACAGCAACTGACTTGAAGGTGCCACGGATCTTGTTGACAACCAGCGTTGCAAGTGCTTCACCCTCAACGTCTTCGGCCAAGATCAACAGGGGGCGGCCCGACTGCATGACCTTTTCCAAGATTGGAAGAATGTCGCGAACGGCACCGATTTTGCCGCCGACCAGCAGGATGTAGGCGTCTTCCAAGACGGCCTCCATGCGCTCGGTGTCGGTCGAGAAGTAGGGCGAGATGTAGCCCTTGTCAAAGCGCATACCTTCAACGAGGTCCATGCCCATGCCGAACGTCTGGCTCTCTTCGACGGTGATAACGCCGTCCTTGCCGACCTTTTCGATGGCTTCGGCGATCATTGAACCGATTTCGTTGTCAGCGGCCGAGATGGAGGCCACCTGGGCAATCTGCTCGGTCGTATTGGCGGGGGTGGCGAGTGCGTGCAGTGATGCCACGGCGGCCTCGACGGCGGCCTCAATACCCTTCTTCAAGGACATGGGGTTGGCGCCAGCGGCAACGTTCTTCAAACCTTCGCGGACCATGGCCCAGGCGAGAACGGTAGCGGTCGTGGTTCCGTCACCGGCCACGTCGTCAGTCTTCTTGGCGACTTCCTTAACGAGGTCGGCACCGATCTTTTCGAAGGGGTCTTCCAGGTCAATTTCCTTAGCGATGGAAACGCCGTCGTTTGTAATCGTGGGGGCGCCCCACTTCTTGTCCAGGACCACGTTGCGGCCCTTGGGCCCGAGCGTCACGCGGACGGCGTCGGCCAACTTGTTCATACCGCGCTCGAGGGCGCGACGTGCTTCTTCATCAAATGCGATGAGCTTTGCCATTAGGGGAAACCTCCAGATTGGGTCGCTTAGACGACCCCTAGAGATTAGCAGTCACTCAGAGAGAGTGCTAACGGCTAGCAACCGCCGGCCACAGCGGGGACCAGCGAAACAACTGATCCGGCGGGCAGGACCGTGTTGAGACCTTCGAGGAATCGAACGTCTTCATCGGCAACAAAGACGTTGACGAATCGGCGGATCTCACCGGCGTCGTCCAAGACGCGGGTGGCGAGCCCGGGGTGCAGGACCTCCACGGCGGCGATGGCCTCTCGGACGTTGGTGGCCTCAACGACCACTTCGGCCGATCCCCCAACGAGGACTCGGAGCTGACTGGGTAGGCGGACGGTAACGCTCATCGCGACGTCTCCTTCTTATGTAGTGCTAGCGCCGCTTCGGCGTCAGCGAGTTTGGGGGAGATAACGGCAGTGGGAACGGCGGTCTCGACAATGGCGTCGAGTGTTTTGAGGCCGTGTCCAGAGATGATGGCCACAACGGGCTTCGAGCGGTCGATGCTGCCCTTCTCAATGAGCTGGGCCAGGGAGGCAATAACGACACCACCGGCCGTCTCGGCGAAGATGCCTTCAGTACGGGCCAGCTGAGAAATCGCCGCCAGAATCAAATCGTCCGAGACGGAACCACAGTCGCCGCCCTGGGCACGCATCTCATCCAGGGCGTAGGGGCCATCGGCGGGGTTACCAATCGCGAGGGAGCGAGCGATGGTGTTGGGCTTAACGGGTCGAATGATGTTGGAGTTTTCGGCAAAGGCCGTGGCGACCGGCGAGCAGCCAGTGGCCTGCGCGCCGAACATCACGGGCGGTGGACCAGAGACCAGGCCGAGTTCCGTGAACTCCCGAAAGCCCTTGGCGATCTTGGTGAGCTGCGAACCAGATGCAATAGGGGCGACCACTTGGGCCGGCAACTCCCAACCAAGCTGTTCGACAATTTCGTAGGCCAGCGTCTTTGAACCTTCGGCGTAGTACGCACGGAGGTTGACGTTGGCAAAGGCCCAGTCGGGGTGAGAGTCCACGAGTTCGGCGCACAGACGATTGACGTCGTCGTAGTTACCCTCGACGGCCAATACGACGCCACCAAAGATGGCCGTCATGGCGACCTTGGACTTTTCGAGGTCGGAGGGAATGACGGTCACGCTGGGCCAGCCGAGAGCGGCGGCGTGGGCCGCCACCGAGGTGGCCAAGTTGCCCGTGGAAGCACAGGCGGCCGTGGTGAAGCCCAACTGACGGGCCGACGAAAGAGCGCAGGATACGACGCGATCCTTAAACGATCCCGTCGGATTACGGGTGTCGTCCTTCAACCAGAGTTCGGAGAGGCCGAGTTCGGCGGCGAGACGATCAGCACGCTTCAGTGGTGTCCAACCGGCACCGAGATCGACGGGTTCGCCACCGTGATCGGGCAGCAGGTCGTGGTAGCGCCAGATTGAGGCGGGGCCGGCCGCAATACGCTCACGAGTGACGACTTTTTTAGCGGCCTCGAGGTCGTAGGCAACTTCCAACGGACCAAAGCACTCGTCACACGAATACCGCGCCTCAGTGGGGTACGTGGTGCCGCATTCTCGGCACCGAAGACCAACAGCAAAACTCACTACGACTCCTTCTCATCGCACGGGCATTGGCACCTGGGGTTATGAGCGGAGAGCTCACAATTAACCCTGGTTGCCGCGACTTCAACGGGCCCATCCCTCAGTCGCTCTTGATGACCCTTCTATTGTGTCGAAAATCTTCGCAAAAGTCAACTACGCCACTGCTCTAGCCTTAGGGCATGACTTGGAGCGACGTCCCGTTGACCTATCTCGCCTCCCGCGGCGAACTCGATGTCTTGGTGCAGCTCAAGGGGCTTAAGACCATCAGCGTCGTAATCCCGGCGCAGAACGAAGCCCCCACCATCGGGGCCGTACTCGATGCCGTGCAGGCCAGCACCCGTCGCTGGCCCGGCCTGATCGATGAAGTCTTAGTCATCGATGATCACTCGACCGACGACACCGCCACGGTGGCCAGTCGCCACGGCGCTCGGGTGGTGGACTTGCACGGCCCCGGGGGCAAGGGCCAAGCCATGACCTTTGGGCTGGCTCAATCAACCAGTGACCTTGTGGTCTTTTTGGACGCCGACGTTCTCAACACCACCGAAGAGTTCGTCCCCAGAATGATTGCGCCGCTCCTTACGAACGATCACATTCAGATGGTCAAGGCCTACTACGACCGGCCCCTCCACAACATGCCCACCGGTGGTGGTCGAGTGACGGAACTCGCTGCTCGTCCGATCCTGTCGCTGCTCTTCCCGGGACTCGGGGAAATCCGCCAACCACTGGCCGGCGAAACTGCCGGTCGGCGAGAGGTATTCGAGAAGGTCGGTTTTGCCGACGCCTACGGCGTCGAGATTGCGCTACTGATTGATGTCGCGGGCAACTTTGGTGTTAACAGCATCGCCCAGGTTGACCTGGGTGTGAGGCGACACCGTAATCGTCCGATCGAAGAACTTCGCCCAATGTCAGTTGACGTGTTGCGAGCTGCGCTGACGCGTTACAAAGTTGATCTACCCAACCACTAGTGCGCGATGTCGGGACCGAGCAGAACAATGATCTGATCGTCCAACGCACCAGGTACCGGAGCCGCACCGGTCCAGAGTTGCAAGGTGCCCGCACCGAGAAATTGGCGAATAAGAACGGCCTGTGATGCGTAGCCGGACTTGTAGTAAATCGCGGTGTGACCCACGCG